>JBJENU010000029.1:0-3851 GCA_051880355.1 Lachnospiraceae bacterium
TTACTTCTGTTTCCCCAGACAGTTACAACAGGTGCCGCCAACGGTCTTACTCTCTGGTTTTATAATGTGATCCCGGCTCTTTTTCCTGCAATGCTTCTTACACAGCTTTCCATGAGGTTTTGGGGCAGGAATTTAGAAAGACCTCTTCCATTTATTATATTTACAGGCTTACTCTGCGGATATCCGATAGGAGCAATGTCTCTTTTACTTGCCGACAAAAAGGACAGCATTCTTATGCCTTACATTAATGTTACCAGTCCTGCCTTTATACTTAATTATGTACTTATGATGGGACTATCTGGTTCCAATAAAATCCCACTTCTTTTGTCTATATACATACCTATTCTTTTATGTATTACATTTATTATTATTACCAGTCGCCAAAAACTGGACATTTCCGGCAATGTAACATTAGCCCGGGCAGGCAGTTCCACACTGGAAATTGTTGAGACTTCAATTAATACAACACTGGAAAATATTTTAAAATTAGGAGCTTATATAATATTAAGCGCCATAATCTGCCAGTTTATAATAGGACTGCCACTTGATATTAATATAAAATCCGTTATATGCGGTTTTATTGAAATAACAACAGGAATATATTATCTTTCAATGACAGCCTTTAGTCCGGGCATAAAACTAATTCTGGTGTGCGTATTTTGCGCATTTGGAGGCTTTTCATGCCTCTGCCAGACTTATACTGTTGTGGGCAGCGGTTTTAAGGCAAAAAAATACATATGCCACAAATTAGTTCTTACTGCCGTAACAGCAGTCGTATCTTTATCCGTAGCATATGTATCAAAAATTTTATAGGATTGTGAGAGTACGAAGTAGGTCACAATCCGTTTAATCCTGCTCAAGGGTATTTCGACACCTTAATCTTTATAGATTATTCTTCCTCATCATCACCGTTAATCAGGCTCAAATCAGGTGCAGTAAGTTCAGGTTCAGGAATTGTAACCGGTTCCTGTTCCTGATTTTCTTCAGGCGGAAGTAATTCCTTACGGTTGCTGATGACAATGTCGCGTGAGTTGTTAAGCTCCTGAATGAAGGTATCAAACTTGTAACGGCTTGTATCAATTGTATGCTCAAGAATAGCCTGGAGATTAGCCATCATATCATCTGTGTAGGCAACTGCACTTGTTCTTATTTCATTGGCATCAAGAGTTGCCTGGTCAATAATCATCTGGGCATCATTCTGTGCCTGTTCCACGTACTCATTGGCGCTGGCAACAGCTCTCTGCATAATCTCGTGCTCATTAATAAGCTGTTCAGTCTGAATCTGTGCCTGTGCAATAATACTGTCAGCCTGTGCCTTTGCATCAGCAATAATTGCATCCTTGTTAGCAATAATCTTCTGATATCTCTTAATTTCATCAGGAGTCTTTAAGCGAAGCTCATTGATTAATTCAAGAATCGTCTCCTTGTCAACCATGATTTTAGAGCTGGAAAATGCCTGTGTTTTACAGCTTTCAATATACTCCTCCATCTCCATAATAATCTGTTCAATTCTGCTCATAATTTACCTCCAAAATCACTTAGAATACTTTTCTTTTACTTTGTCAATTATACACTCTGGGACAAATTTAGATATATCACCGCCATATCTGGCAATTTCCTTAACCACGCTTGAGCTTAAATACGCATACTTCAGATTAGTATTAAGGAATATTGTATCAATGTCATCACTTACAATTCTGTTGGTCTGTGACATCTGTAGTTCATATTCAAAATCAGTCACGGCCCTTAAGCCTCTGACAATGATTGAAACCCCCTGTTGCTTGGCAAAATCAACCAGCAGTCCCGAAAATCCAATAACTTCAACATTGGGAATATGACATGTTACTTCTTTTAACATATTAACACGTTCTTCAACGGAAAACAATGGTGATTTTGTATTATTCATAAGAACACCCACGATTAAATGGTCAGTAAGCTTTGCACTCCTCTCAATAATATCAAGGTGTCCCAGTGTTACAGGGTCAAAGCTGCCGGGATAAATTGCTTTTTTCAATCTACTTAAGCCTCCTTTAAACGCAAAAAAATATGTTTATTTGTTTTGTATTTCTTTTGCCTTGTAATTTCAAATCCTAAATCTTCAAGTTCAGACAAATCTCTGTCAAGTGCCGCTTCAATTATAATTATTGTATAGCCGTCTGCTATGTTGCTGTCGCGGATTGCTGTCATAACTTCCGCCTCTTGTTCTGACCTGTACGGCGGGTCCATAAATATAATATCAAAAACCTCCCTGCCTGCAAGCCTTCTCACTGCCGATATGACATCGCACTCCATAACAATCCCCCGGTCATTAAGTCTGGTAAACTTTAAGTTATCCTTAATACATTCCAGGGCAGCCTTGTTATTCTCAACAAAATATCCGGTCAAAGCACCTCTGCTCAATGCTTCAATACCAATTGCACCGCTTCCTGAATACAAATCAAGGAATTTTGCCCCTGATATATCAGTCTGTAATATATTAAATAAAGTCTCTTTAATTCTATCAGTTGTAGGTCTCGTATCATTACCCGGGATAGTTTTTAGAGGCATACTTCTTGCACTTCCTGCTATTACTCTCATAATACCTCCTCCAATTCCTGCCTTGACGAAATACCAAGCTTGTTAAATATGATTTTCATGGCAGATTTCACGGTACTTTCAGCAATGAACAGCTGTCCGGCAATCTGCCTGTTACTGTATCGCTGTGCCGCAAGTCTTGCAATCTCTGCTTCCCTTGGCGTAAGTCCGTGATTATTCTGGTTTTTAACTATTTTAGTGCATTTATTAACACAAGAATTCAAAGCTCTGGCTTTAGCCCTTATTTTCTTGATGAACATATTGATTTCTCTGTTAGTTGTATTAAATCTGTCAAGCAAATGCTCAATCATAGAGTAATTCTCAACAAATGGCATAATCAAATCATCCTGATACGCCAGATAAATTGCATCCTTAAAATATTTCTCAGCATTATCAGACTCCATATTTGCAAGACATGCCGCAGCAATAACTATATTAGCCTTAAGCTTTGTCAAAGGCGACTTGTACACATCGGCAATTCCGAGCATCTGGCTTGAAATACCAAGAATTTTATCATAATCACCAATCTCATATAAATATCTGGCATGCAGAATAAACACATAGCACAAGGTTACAAGATTGCCGCTTCTTTCAACGACAAGCGAGTCCTTAAGCCACTCGGGGAATTTTTCCACCTCTCCAAGCATACTGCTTATCACGGCATCAGCTATATCTATCTCCATCTTGAGATGATATTGCATATTGTCCCCTACCGCATCATTGTAAACGGCTTCCATAGCCTCCCTGTATGTGCTGTAGCCTTCATAATTGCCATTCATAAGTGCCGCCTTGCACAGATACATATAGGCTGCAATCATAATACTGTACTGATTGCGGCTTTCAGCCTGATATATTGCATGGTAGCAGTGAATTTCAGCAGCCTTGATATCACCTGTAAGATAATTAAGTTCAGCCCGAAGCAGTGAATTACTTCCCTTGCCATGTCCATAGGTAAGAAGATAATAATCACTGATTGTCTCATCAATAAAATCAGCAATTTCCTTCATTTTACCTGTCTCATTATAATAAAGAGTAAGGACTGACGGTATCTGGAAATTATATGGATAGCGGTTAGGCAAAAGTGTAATAGGCAGTCTTGAGTAATTACGTGCAAGAACATAATGCTCATGCATAGTTTTGTAATCATTAAAGCTCATATATGAACGCACAAATTCCAATTCTGCCAGATATCTTCCCTTTGCAATCTCGTTAAGAGAATCATCATCATTTACATCAAGCTCAATCTGGTCACAGATAGTCTGCATGGCGGCCTTTTC
>JBJENU010000030.1:0-3825 GCA_051880355.1 Lachnospiraceae bacterium
TGTCATGTTCTTTTCAGGCATCCACGCCTTGCTTGAGTTGAAATAATAATTAGCTATTTTCCAGAATTTTTCAGGATATGTAAAAAGACAGGCAAGCATTTTCCGGTCCCATTCGCTAATTGTTTTTATAGAATCGTAGGATTCAAGAATTTTGTATGCAAGAGGCATATTCCAGTTATGCTTCTCAAGAATTTTTCTCATGAAACGGTACAAATCCACCATATTAGGCTCTGCCTTCACCTTATCAAAATTAACAATCATGGGTTTTACCTGGTCAATTAAAATATTATGGTGGTCAAAGCAGGTATGGCTCAATTGTTTTTCCATATGCATTTCTCCTAAATTTCCATCCCACACCTTACACCTGAATTCTTCTGTCTCATTAAAAAATTCCTTAAAATTTTTATATAGCAAAAGTTCAAAAGCATTCTTTCCTTTTTTAGCCTTAAGGTAATTCCATATACTTTTCAGTTCTCTGGAATGTCGCTGATAATCGGCTATGAGAAGCTGTATGTCACATTCTTTTTCCGCCTCCCTATTGAGAGCAATGTGCATATGTGCCATAAGTTTTGCGGCCAGCTCCACTTCCTGAAGGGCATCCGTATTAAATTCACGTCCCATACTCCAGTTTTTGACATAGAATTTGCCTTCCTCATTCTCTGCCAGCAAAGTGTCATCTGCAGTTTTCACATATGTATCAACACAAAATTCAAAAGCAGTTTTAATTTTTTCAGTAATGCGGCTCTCCCTTTCATAATAGCCGTCCGGCTTATTACACTGGCACAGCAGCTTTATGCCTTTGCTTGTATTGCATAAAAAGCCGCCTCTTGCACGGACTGTCTTATATACCTTGAAATCATACTGTTCTAGAACCTTTAAAGTCTGCTCATTCATAGAAACTCCCCCAACCATATGCCATTATGTCTAATCATATGTTTTGGGGGAGTTGGTTATGATATTATTTTTGTGTTGAAAGCAGGGTTTCCCTGTCATTTATGGCAGGATTCTCAATGACCATTTCAAGTAGTTCGTTAAGCTTCTTACCCACTGCCGGGCCGGTAAAGCCCAAGTCCATTATATCACTGCCTGTTACGGCAAGACCGGCTATTGTATAACAGTCTCCGCGACTGACAATAAGATTAATCATGGCGCGCAGCCTTCCAATGTGGTTCCTTGCGTTGCCAAGAGGCAGACCTATTACCTGTTCCTTGGCAAGAATTATATTTTCCTGGTTTTCCAATATGAGCAGAAGATTATCCTTTCCAAATTTGTTAAGAGCACGCCTTACGCTGCACTCGTTGAGCTCAACCTGAAGATTAGAATTATCGGTCAGCATTGTTGCAAGCCTGACTGTGTTATTATCCAGTTTAAGTTCCTTTAGCAGACTTCGGGTACTGTCTGCCCCCTGATAATTCATCAGTGCCGCATAACGCAGGGGAAGCTTCTTTGCTGCTGTATGCACCGCAGCAAGGGCTATATCACTTTCCTTATCATTCAGTGCCTTATCAAGCTGTGGCAAAACTACAGAGGCAATATTGCACTTGCTGTAGAGTTGCACATATTCAGGCCTGTCCGACATAAGGGTTTTTCCAAGTTCAACTGCGATTCTTTCCCGGCTGACTCTGCCAATATTAGGTGCCAGCCCAACGATGGCATCCCATGTATCCTTTTCAATGGTAAATCCAAGCTGTGCCGCAAAACGTATGACTCTCATCATCCTTAATGCATCTTCCGTAAAACGCTCTGTCGCCTCACCTACACAGCGTATCACGCCTTCTTTCAGGTCTTTGCGGCCGCCAAATTCGTCCACCAGTCCTGCCTTGTCATTATAGGCCATGGCGTTAATTGTAAAATCGCGCCTTTTCAAATCTTCTCTCAGATTCTTTGAAAATTCAACAGACTTTGGATGGCGCATATCTTCATACTCGCCGTCAATCCTGAAGGTAGTAACCTCGTATCCGGTTCTGCCTATCATTACGGTTACCGTACCATGCAAAATGCCGGTGTCAACGGTCCTTGGAAATAATTGTTTTATCTGCCATGGTAAAGCAGAGGTTGTAATGTCCCAGTCCTGTGGCTGTCTGCCAAGAATGGAATCCCTTACACAGCCACCCACGGCGTAGCCTTCAAAGCCGGCTTTCTCAAGGGTGGCTATGATGAATTTCACATCCTGAGGCATATTAATATTAACTGTATTCACTATAAGCACCTGTTAGTATGCTTTGCCCCAGTAAACCATTGCCTTTGCCGGTTTTCCACAGCATACGCATACATCTGATAATTTTTCCTGTGCGAATGGCATACATCTTGAAGTGGCTGTTGTCTCTTCCTTAATCTTGTCTTCGCACTCCTGGTTACCGCACCACATAGCCTTGATAAAACCAGGCTTAGTCTCTACCGCTGTCTTAAATTCATCATAGTTAAGAGCAATGCTTGTATGCTCATCGCGATGTTTTCTTGCACGCTCAAGCATTTCCTTCTGCATTGTCTCAAGAACTTCGCCTACTTTTGACTCAAGCTCATCAATGCTTACCGTAATCTTTTCACGGGTATCACGTCTTACAATCACAGCCTGACCTGCTTCGATATCACGAGGACCCATCTCGATTCTTACAGGAATTCCGCGCATTTCCTGTTCTGAGAACTTCCAGCCCGGACTCTTGTCTGAATCATCAACCTTCACTCTGAAATTAGAAAGCATGTCTCTTACTTCGTAGGCTTTCTCAAGCACGCCTTCCTTCTTCTGCATAACAGGAACGATACATACCTGCACCGGTGCCACCTTAGGCGGAAGCACAAGACCGCTGTTATCACCGTGTACCATAATTACGGCTCCGATAAGTCTTGTTGTCATACCCCACGAGGTCTGGTGAACATATTTAAGCTTATTATCCTTATCTGTATACTGGATACCAAAGGCCTTGGCAAAGCCATCACCAAAGTTGTGGCTTGTACCGGACTGCAGGGCCTTACCATCGTGCATAAGTGCTTCAATTGTGTAGGTAGCCTCGGCACCGGCGAATTTTTCCTTATCAGTCTTACGTCCGCGAATTACAGGAATTGCAAGGACTTCCTCACAGAAATCTGCATAAAGGTTAAGCATCTGCTGTGTTCTCTCCTCTGCTTCCTGGGCTGTAGCGTGGGCTGTATGACCCTCCTGCCACAAAAATTCTCTTGAACGCAAGAATGGTCTTGTCTCCTTCTCCCAGCGTACAACTGAGCACCACTGGTTATATACCTTAGGCAAATCGCGGTATGACTGTATCTCGTCCTTATAAAAATCGCAGAAAAGCGTCTCCGAAGTTGGACGCACGCAAAGCTTCTCCTGAAGCGGCGCAAGTCCTCCCTGGGTTACCCATGCAACCTCAGGTGCAAATCCTTCAACGTGATCCTTTTCTCTCTCCAGAAGACTTTCCGGAATGAACATTGGCATATAAACATTTTCTACACCTGTCTTTTTAAAGCGGGCATCAAGCTCCTTCTGGATATTCTCCCAGATTGCATATCCTGCCGGCTTAAAAATCATGCATCCCTTGACGCTTGAGTAGCACATAAGCTCTGCCTTCTTAACAACATCAGTATACCACTGGGCAAAATCAACTTCCATGGAAGTGATTGCTTCTACTAATTTCTTATCTTCTGCCATAGTTTTCTCCTTAAAAAATTCAAAATGAACCTATATAGAGTTAACTCTACCACATTCCAGCAAATTTTTCAAGTAAAGTATTAATTCTTTAATAATGCAGTAAGAAACAGGCCCCAATATAAATCCCCAGAAGCCGTAAACCAGCACTCCCACATAAATTGCAAACAGCATGGTAAGTG
>JBJENU010000031.1:0-3803 GCA_051880355.1 Lachnospiraceae bacterium
AGTGAAGAAGATTCCGGTTATAACAATTCCGGGAAAAGCAAAACCGCCTAAAATAATTGTGGCCAGCAACAGTTTTTTTTCATCAAGACCGGACCTGTTAATAATTATCCATGCCGCTGCACAAATCCATATGAGTGACTGGTATATATCCATAAATTCAATTAACACTTCGTGCATCCAGCCTGTATATATATTCTGGGTAAAATCGGACACCTCTTCGTAATGGTTATTGGCACAATTACTCTCCCAGATTGACTGATATGTAGGCTCGCACCATTGCAATGCCGTCTTTTCAAAAAAGAAATTCAGTCCATATATAGGGTCTGTGGCAAATGTTTTTAATCTGTCTCCTATTATCTCCATGGATTCCTTCGATGAAGCTTCACTATCGAAATGATGCTTTTTGTAAATCTTAAGTGTTGATTCATCATAGGTTCCATATCCAAACCAGCCTTCCTTCAGTCCCATCTGTACCCATGCAATTTTGGGAACGCCATCATTGAGAGTCCGGTCTGCCCTGTAGCTGTAATATGCCATAAGTCCCTTTGAACCAAGGATATAGCATACAACCACCCCCACTGCCAGAAGGGCGGTGGTCCATTTTTTATTTTTAAGCCCGTCAAGAAGCAAAAACATTACCATGCCAACCATTACAATGGCATAATTACTCTTAACAATATATGCCAGCGTTACCAGAATTGCCGCCGGCAAAATGTTAACAGCCTTCCTGGTTTTTATAAAACGCAGTTCAAAATAAACCGCCCACAGTGCCAGTGCCATTCCTATAATATTGCCGTAAACATAAGTTACAAAAAACATGGCGGCAATACATCCAAATGACAAAATTGCAGTGAGATTCTGAATTCTTTTTTTATTCTTATCTTCAAACATTATTCCGGCAGACATATACAATGCCACAAAAGACAAGCCCACCGCAGCAGCATTGACAGCCTTTACTGCCGTAAAATTTCCCACTCCGAAAATTCTGTATATCAGCTCAACGCAGGCAACAATTCCTGTCTGGTACGGATACCAGAAAAGATATTTAGTCGTGTCATAGGCGCTATAATCGCCGTTGATAAACTGGCGGGCAATTGTAGATACATAATATCTGTCGGCAACCGGGGTACTTTTGGACATAAGAATCCAGCCAATCCCCCATATAAATGCAAACATAAAAAGTATTGAAACTAATATTTTCCCCGATGCTTTTTCAAACCCCACCTTGCGCTGTATCAGACAGGCAAGCCATACAATCAGTGCAATAACAGGCAGACTAATCCAGAAATAATCTACTCTGAAACAGGTAAATTCCGCGTATGTAGTTTGAAAATACCCTGTAACAAAAATATTCATTATTGCCAGCATTGAAAACACAATTATGGCAATAACAGTTATAAGCTTTATCCAAAATCTGTTAATTTTTTGCATTTCATCCCCTAAATATGTGTCAAAATAAATTTACATTGTCCCTTAACCGTAACGCTATGCTTACCTGCCTGAATAAAGAAGCTGTCACCCATTTTGTACTCCAGTCTCTCCTCATCACAGGTAATCTCACCGCTGCCGCTGATAAATACAATTGAGACAAAGGAAGTTTCATTAACGCTTACCTTAACCTCATCCTCCACCTCATAGCACAGACACTCAAAGTACTTGCACTGCACAAGCATATTCTGCTTATAATGCTCATCTGAATATACCGGCTTTCCCCATTCCGGATTAGGGACAAATGGTACAGGCTTCACAACATCCAGTGCCTTATCCAGATGTAACTGACGCGGATTGCCGAACTTATCACGGCGGTCATAGTCGTACAGACGGTATGTGCTGTTGGAGTTCTGCTGAATTTCACAAATAAGAATTCCGGCACCAATGGCATGTATTGTGCCGGCTTCAACAAAAATAACGTCGCCTTTTTTTACCTTAATCTGGTTAAGTGCATCAATAATTGTATTATCTGATATCCTGCGGCGTATTTCATCCTTGGTCATTGCAGCCTTAAGGCCCACATAAAGACTTGCCCCCGGCTCACAATCAACAACGTACCACATTTCATTTTTGCCATACTCGCCCTCATTTTCAAGTGCATAATCGTCATCCGGATGAATCTGCACTGAAAGAGCCTGCATGGCATCAATAAATTTTATAAGAATAGGAAATCGGTCCATAGCCTGACACTTCCAGCCCAGAGCCTCCTTGCCTATTTTTCTCAAATACTCCGTAAAAAGTCTGCCGTTCATTCTGCCTGAAGCAACACGGCTCGGACCATCCTGATGGGCTGACAGTTCCCAGCTCTCTGCGATTATATCGTAGTCACACTTTTTGCCAAAAACAGTGCGAAGCTTTGTTCCGCCCCACAGGTTATCCTTAAAGGCAGGCTCAAGCTTTACCATTGGTTCAAGATTATTAAGGGCAGGACCGGTTTTGTCATCATAAATCTTAACCACATCTGCCTCTTCAAGACTTTCACCAATGCCCACCTCAATAATTACTACATTGGTATCTCCGTAGTTGGCAACCTTGTGCTTCATACCAACAGGAACATAAATACTGTCATTGCGCCTGTATTCCTTAGTATCCGTTCCCAGTGTAATTGTGGCAACACCTTCAACAACAGACCACTGCTCACTTCTCAATTCGTGCTGGTGAAGGCTCATGCTCATTCCCGGAAACACAGTAACCTTCCGGACACGATAGCTTTCAGAAGAAATAAGCATTTCATGAATTCCCCACTCCCTGTAGGATATGGTGTTTTGCTCGAAAAACCTTCTGTACTTATCGCCGTAATCATGAATAATATCTTTAATATCACCTGCAGCCTGCATACTTGAAATATATGTTGCATCATTGGTATTGACAATAACAACATCCTGCAAATCGTTGGCAACAACCAGCTGGCGGTCACTGTGATTAATAACTGACACATTATCACAATTATTTTCAATTACACCCTGTGTGTCACTTTCCTGCTTAAGCCTCTCCAAATCATTAACTGTTGCCACATCCTGCCACTGGCACTCAATAGGCAGAACCTTGAGATTGGAGCTTTTTTCAAACACTGCCTTCTCCAGGCTTGTAGGCTCAATATTATCAAAAAATGTCTTACTGAAGGTAACATTTCGTCTGCTGACATTGGTCTTTTTTCTGGCAGCCATACACGCATTAAGAAGTTCAGGTGCATACTTTCTCACTTCATTAAATAAATGTCCCACAGAAAAAACCGTAATTCCCGAATTCCATAACCAGTCTTTTCTGCCAAAGAATTCTTTTGCCTGGTCAACGGTTGGTCTGGCAACAAATTTCTCCACATTTTCATTGTTATTGAGAATGTAGCCGTACATATTAGTATCGCTCTGGGGCGTTACTCCAAAGGTGACAATGTTTCCATCCTTTGCCAACTCCTTGGCACGGACAATAGACTCCTGATAATTTTTGCCATCAATTAAATGCACCGCAGAGACAGCAAAAGCAAGCTCCGACTGGTTGCAGAGGGTACAGCCAAGAAGCAGGGCAACAGCCGTGCCCTTAGCTTCCTCTTCAAGAACAACTCGATACTTAAGACTTTGAAAAGCCTTCATCTGACCATCTACAATGTTTTCGTAGCTTGCATTTGTAATAATTATAAATTCATCACAATATGGCATATTACGCACAATGGTTTCCTGTAACATGGAGCGGTTTTCTTTTATATTCATAAACTGTTTAGGATAATACTTTCTGGAAAGAGGCCATAAACAGTCCCCGCTTCCTCCGGCTAAAATCAAACACTTCATAAAACAGCCTCCTGTGCCTGCCTGATA
>JBJENU010000032.1:0-3750 GCA_051880355.1 Lachnospiraceae bacterium
ACAGCGGCGACATGTCTCTCAAATGTCCCACAATTCTCTTTAAATTCTCAATAACATAATCTATATCTTCCCTGGTTGTCTCATCACTTAAGGTAAGTCTTAATGAGCCATGGGCAATTTCATGAGGAAGTCCGATAGCCATAAGGACATGAGAAGGGTCCAGTGAGCCTGACGTGCAGGCAGAACCACTGCTTGCACAGATTCCTTCCATATCAAGCATAATTAAAAGTGATTCTCCCTCAATGAACTGAAAACTAAAATTGGCATTATTAGGAAGCCTTCTTGTCCTGTCTCCATTAAGACGTGTAAAAGGAATTTCCGCCAGAACTCTGTCAATAAGATAGTCCCTCAGTTCAATTTCCTTTTTGGTTCGCTCCGCTAAATTGCCACTGTTAATCTGGGCAGCCTTTGCAAATCCGATAATGCCCGGTACATTTTCAGTACCTGCACGTCTTTTTCGCTCCTGTGCTCCGCCATGTATAAAAGAACGAATTTTAACACCTTTTCTGATATACAGAAAGCCTATGCCCTTAGGACCGTTAATTTTATGCCCGCTTGTACTTAACATATCAATATTAAGTTCATCCACGTCAATTGGCAGCTGGCAGTATGCCTGAACAGCGTCGGTGTGGAACAAAATGTTATTGGCTTTTGCTATTTCACCAATTTCTTTAATTGGCTGGATTGAACCTATTTCATTGTTGGCAAACATTACGGAAATAAGAATTGTTGTAGGTCTGATTGCTGCTTTGAGCTGGTCAAGCTTTACTATTCCGTTTTCATCAACATCAAGATAAGTAACCTCAAAGCCCTTACTCTCCAGATACTCACATGTGTGCAAAATAGCGTGATGCTCAATTTTTGTGGTAATTATATGATTACCTTTAAAAGAATATGCATCAGCTACTGCTTTCAAAGCCCAGTTATCTGATTCTGAGCCTCCTGCGGTAAAATATATGTTATCCGGTGTTGTATTTATAGTTCCGGCAATTTCTTCTCTTGCCTTGGTTATATCTGCTTTATTGCTCTGAGCAACACTGTAAATTCCTGATGGATTGCCAAACTTTTCGGTAAAATAAGGCAACATTGCATTGAGAACCTGAGGCTTCACAGGTGTTGTAGCCGCATTGTCCAAATATATAATTTTTTTGTTGTCCATGTTTTTCTCCTTTCCCTATTATTTTACTAGGTTTTGCTTCATTAATAATCTACTATTTTAGTAGGAAATTGTCAATACGTTTTTGTAATATTATTTTATGACAGGGAATACATTATGATAATTATAACCGGGAGTATTTTTATGAAAAACAGCCTGATTAAAGGTACTCTTGTACTTACGGCTACAAGCCTTATTACCAGATTGCTGGGATTTTTTTACAGAATGATGCTTAGCAATTCAATTGGTGCTGACAACGTGGGACTTTACCAGCTTTGTATGTCCATTATCGGAATTGCCATGGCAATTTGTGCAGGTGCCCTTACTACCGCCGTATCTAAATATGTGGCATCAAGCAACGGCGTGGAAAGCAACTCATATCTTACCGGCGGCATATTAATGTCATTAACTGCTTCTGCTTTTTTATATATAATTCTTACCAATTATTCCGTTCCTATTGCAGGGATTATGCTTATCGGTGAGGAAAATGCATCTCTTATCCGCTTAATGGCCATAGCTCTGCCCTTTGCTGCTATTCACGGAATAATAAGCGGGTATTATTATGGCAGACAACAAACAGCCGTACCGGCTGCTTCTACACTTTTTGAACAGATTGTGCGTGTGGGAAGTATGTATCTTTTTACCGTTCTCATTCCTCATGACGGACACTTAAATATTAACTACGCTTTTTATTCTATGATTGCAGGTGAAATAACATCCTGCACATATTGTGTAATAAGTCTGTCTATTCACAAAAAATATAAACCTACAGTTTACTGTCTTATTGGCAAATCAAAGGAGCTTATCAGCTTTTCTCTGCCGCTTACTGTAAACAGGCTTTTAACCCATGTTCTTCAAAGTATTGAAGCTGTGCTCATTCCTGCAAAATTGCAGTTTTCCGGCCTTTCGCGTACTGATGCACTGGCAGAATACGGTATTCTCACAGGAATGGCCCTGCCATTTATATTGTTACCTACAATTGTCACTAACGCCATCAGTGTACTGCTTTTGCCAATGATTTCAAGAAGTGCCGGAAATGGTGAAAACAGCCGCATACAAGAAGCTGTATCGAACTGTCTTAAATTCTGCAGCTGCCTTGGCATATTCTGCACCGGCCTTTTTTTCGCATTTGGAAAATATGTGGGAGCAATAATGTTTTCCAACGATGCCATTGTCAACTTTATTGAGGCTCTTGCTTTTCTGTGCCCGTTCTTATTCCTGAGCGGAACCATTTCAAGCATTTTGAACGGACTTGGTTATTCAAAAGCAACTTCCCTTTATAATTGCACCGGAATCATCATAAGACTGGCATGGATAATTTGGGGAATCCCGGCACTTGGCATATCAGCCTATATGTACGGTCTTTTAATCAGCCAGCTTATAGTGTGTATTCTTCACTACCGCAAGCTTTCAGGAATTATTGACAAAATCCGCATAAACTGCATCACATACATAATCAAGCCGTGTGTACAGACAGTTATCTCTCTTGGTGTTTCATACGTTTTTACTTTCCCTTTTTCGGGAATTTGGAAATACGCCTCTGCCTGTGCCCTTTCAGCCTTAATATTTTATCTGTTCATTTCAAAAGAGCTTCAAACTTTACTTCATCGGCAATAATATATGCCATACTCAAAATTGCGCTTACCGTAAAATATACCATAAGTCCTCCGATGTTAAAAAGTAATCCAAAAACAAACGCACCAATAAACCATAATGTCAACATAATATCATACCTCCATAAATTAAAAGTAACCATAGGTTATCTCCTATGGTTACAGTATAAATTATATTGAGTACAATATTCAGGACTTATATTAAATAATTTTTTCCTTTGCGTCACTAATACTTTTAAGCAGACTGTCAGTTACAAATGACATTTTTGCCTCTGCTTTTTTACAACTATCAACACTCATCTCAAGTGCATGTACATTTTCAGTTGTATTTTGTGCTTTTTCATCATTAACTTCTGCTAATTCAACAACTGAACCAATGCCATGCTTCATTTCTTCCTTGTTATCGTTAAGTTTTGCAACCTCCGACTTAATTGAAATAATTGCATCACTAACCTGTCCTACTTCATTCTTCAGCTTATCAAACAAATCGCTTGTTGAATGAATCTTTTCAGACTGGTTCTTAAATGAGTGGCTGACCTGTTCTGTAAGTTCAACACTTACTGTTACATTTTCAATAAGATTATTGACAATATCATTAATCTTTTCAGTAGAATCATTGGACTGTGCAGCCAGCTTACCGATTTCTTCGGCAACAACTGCAAATCCTCTGCCTGCTTCACCTGCTCTTGCAGCCTCAATACTTGCATTGAGTGCAAGAAGATTGGTCTGACTTGCAATACCTGCAATAATTTCCGTGGCACTTCTGATGCTTTCAGCTGCATCTCCTGTCTTCTGTGTCTGCTCACGCAGCTTTTCCATATAATTGCCATTTACCAAATTAGTTTCCAGAAGAAGTCTTATATATTCTTCAACTGATTCGTTGCATTTACGCATCTCCACTGCACTCTGATTAAGTAATGTTACATTGTTGGCAATTACATCAATCTCATTGCTTACATTTTCAATTTTAGCATCGATAAA
>JBJENU010000033.1:0-3747 GCA_051880355.1 Lachnospiraceae bacterium
CTTGTAACAGAAGATGTTAAGAATGTTGTACGTGAGTGCTTTGACCTTGGACCTTTACATAATCCGGCTAATCTTATCGGTATCGAAGCAGCAGAAGCTGCAATGCCTGGTAAGCCAAATGTTGCCGTATGGGATACTGCTTTTGGTGGAACAATGGAGCCTAAGGCATACCTTTATGCTATACCACGTGAATATTATGAGAAGTATCATGTAAGAAGATATGGTTTCCACGGAACAAGCCACAGCTTCGTATCTAAGGAGACAATTAAGTTTGCAAACCTTGATCCTGCAACAGCTAAGGTTATTGTGTGCCATCTTGGTAACGGTGCCTCAATTTCAGCATCTATCGGCGGCAAATGCGTAGATACTTCAATGGGTCTTACTCCTCTTGAAGGTCTTATTATGGGTACACGTTCAGGTGACCTTGACCCTGCAATTCTTGAGTACCTTTGCAACCATGAGAACCTTACAATAAGTCAGATGCTCAATATCCTTAACAAGAAGTCTGGTGTGCTTGGTATGTCAGGTGGCATTTCAAGTGACTTCAGAGATCTTAATGCGGCAGCAAATAATGGCAACGAAGTTGCAAAACAGACTCTTGAAGCTTATGCTTACAGAGTTGCTAAGTATATCGGTGCTTACACGGCAGCTATGAATGGTGTTGATGCAATCACATTTACTGCAGGTGTAGGTGAGAATGCTGCATGGCTTCGTCCAATGGTAGCAGAGTATCTTGGTTACCTTGGAGTTAAGCTTGATGAAGAGGCAAGTGCCAAGGCTTGCGGCGAGGCAGGTATTATCTCAACACCTGATTCTAAGGTTAAGCTTTGCGTAATTCCTACTAATGAGGAGCTTGCTATTGCAAGAGAAACACTTGCGTTAGTTAAATAATAAAGTTTGATTTTATGGTCCCCGGTCAATGGATTATCTGTTTGTTGAGTGGGGACCTTTTTCTAAAAAAATTTAAAAATATATTGACAAAACATTAAACAGTCTGTATAATAGCAAGAGTGTGTTGAATAATCTTTATTTTTGCGGTGAGTTTAGCACCATTGCAGGAAAGTGAGGTTATAATGCAGATTAATTTATCAGAGCTTTTATCCAATGATGGGGCAAGCCGTGATTATACCGTGACTGTTGATATGACAACATTCAGTGCGGCGGCTGGTGATTACAGAATCGTTGAGGCCAGGCCTTTTAATCTTACGATTACTAATGTAGGCAAGAGGAAGCTGGAGATTACCGGCGAAGGTACGATTTCCTTGAATATCCCATGTGATAGATGTCTTGAAGATGTGAAGACTGACATTTCGTTTTCCATTGACAGATGCCTTGATTTAAGCGAGGTGGAATCTGAGAGGATAGAAGTTGATGAGGAAGTTACTGTGACAGACAATACTATTGATACAGATGAGCTGGTTTTCATTGAGGTTTTGATGAATTTGCCGGACAAGACTCTTTGCAGACAGGATTGTAAGGGCTTATGTCTTAAGTGCGGTGCGAATCTGAACAATGGCGAATGCGGCTGTGACAGAAGCGTCCCGGACCCAAGGATGTCAGTTATCCAGGATATTTTTAAGAATTTTAAGGAGGTGTGACTATGTCAATTTGTCCTAAGAACAAATCTTCAAAAGCAAGAAGAGATAAAAGAAGAGCTAACTGGAAGATGAGCGCTCCAAACCTTGTTAAGTGCAGCAAGTGTGGTGCTTTAATGATGCCTCACAGAGTATGCAAGGCTTGTGGTTCTTACAACAAGAAAGAAATCGTTTCAGTTGGTGAATAATAAGAATTTTAAAGGAGTGCTTATGGCACTTCTTTTTTTACACTTTTCCGGCCGGAACTACATTCGTAAAAAAATGTTGCTTTTATTAATAAGTTATAGTACAATTTTATAGGTATCTTATGATACAAAAAAGCCACGATGGCAGAAATGGGTGAATTATGCAGAATATGGTTAAAGTTGCCGTTGATGCTATGGGTGGAGACAACGCCCCGGCAGAGATAGTAAAAGGTGCCGTGCAGGCTGTTTCTCAGAAAGATAATCTGCAGGTAGTTCTTGTGGGACAGAAGGAAGTTGTTGAAGCTGAACTTAAGAACTATCAGTATAACAACCAACAGATTGTTATCAAAGATGCAAGAGAAGTGATTGAGACAGGTGAACCGCCGGTTAATGCAATAAGAAGCAAGAAGGATTCTTCTATCGTAGTTGCACTTAATATGGTAAAACAAAAGGAAGCAGATGCATTTGTATCTGCAGGCAGTACAGGTGCCGTTTTAGTCGGAGGACAGGTTATTGTGGGCAGAATAAAAGGTGTTGAACGTCCACCGCTTGCTCCGCTTATTCCTACATTGAAGGGAGTTTCCTTACTTATTGACTGTGGTGCCAATGTTGATGCAAGGCCATCTCATTTAGTTCAGTTTGCCAAGATGGGTTCCATATATATGGAGAACATTATGGGAATCAAGAACCCCAAGGTTGGTATTGTCAACATCGGTGTTGAGGAAGAGAAGGGCAACCAGCTTGTAAAAGAGACATATCCTCTGCTCAAGAACTGTCCGGATATTAACTTTATCGGAAGTGTTGAGGCAAGAGATATTCCTAACGGCGTGGCAGATGTAATTGTCTGTGAGGCTTTTGTAGGAAATGTAATCCTTAAGCTTTATGAGGGCGTAGGTGCTGCATTAATCAGCAAGGTTAAAAGTGGTATGATGACAAGTTTGAGAAGCAAGATTGGTGCATTACTTGTTAAGCCGGCCCTTAAGAGTACGCTTAAGAGCTTTGATGCAAGTGAATATGGCGGTGCTCCGCTTATCGGACTTAACGGACTTGTTGTTAAAACTCACGGAAGTTCCAAGGCTGTAGAGGTCTGCAATTCAATTTTGCAGTGCGAAAAGTTTAAGGAACAGCAGATTAATGAAAAAATTAGAGAAGCAATCTCTAAGCAAAATGAAATATAATGTCAGAAAGGAATTTTTAACTATGGAATTAGCTAAGTTAAAGAAAATCATTGCAGAAGTGCTCAATATTGAAGAAAGTGAGATTACAGAAAGCTCAACATTCATTGAAGATTTGGGCGCAGATTCACTTGATGTATTTCAGATTATTATGGGAATTGAAGAAGAATTTGGTATCGAAATTCCTAATGAAGCAGCGGAGAAGATTGTTTCAGTCAGTGACGCAGTAGAGCAGATTAAGAACGTAGTAAATAACTAACAGCAATATTAACAGTGTGTTTTAAGGCTGCCTTTGAAAAGGAGTTCTCAAGGGCAGCTTTTTATTTGCAATTTGTTATTCAGAGGTATAAAATGTCAGCAAAAACCGATTATGAGAATTTTCAGAAAAAAATCAGATACAGCTTTCAGGATTTGACATATCTGCAACTGGCACTGACACACAGCTCTTATGCCAACGAGCTTACAATTGCCAGAAAAAAAGCCGGTTATAACGAGAGAATAGAGTTCCTTGGCGATGCTGTACTTGAGCTGGTATCCAGCGATTATATTTATAAAAACAATGCTGCAATGTCTGAGGGTGATATGACAAAGCTCCGTGCCAGTATTGTATGTGAACCGACTCTTGCTGCCTGTGCAAGACAGATAGGCCTTGATGATTATATTCTTCTCGGCAAGGGCGAAGAAGCTACAGGAGGCAGGAAAAGAGATTCAATTGTCTCAGATGCCATGGAAGCTTTGATTGGTGCAATTTATCTTGATGGTGGATTTGAACCGGCACAGGCATTTATTCAT
>JBJENU010000034.1:0-3729 GCA_051880355.1 Lachnospiraceae bacterium
ACGATGTTATTTTAGGGGTTGCCCGGGAACACTGTCCGCCCTGCGGACAGTTAACCGGGCTTCCCTATACTTGACATTAGAAACACTTGAGCGTCATTGACGCTCAAAAATAATAAAGGGTGGTTAATATGTATAATCTAAAAGTTATCGAATATGGTTCTCAATACCATATTAAAAGTTTTGCTAAAAGTATTAATAAAACTGACGTTTTTGTCGCTTCTGACAAAAAACTTAAAAAGAGAGCTGATTCTATCAGGCCTGTTCAGATTAGAAAATATCATGATGATAATGTTGAGCTTGCTCATCAGCACTCTGTTAATGTCAGTAAACATAGGACTGTTGACTCAATTTATAAGTATGCACTTTGCAATAAATGGCAGGGATTTGTCACTTTGACTTTTAATCCTGAGCTTGTTGATAGTTCTGATTATGACCTTTGTGCTCAAAAGATGAAAAATTGGCTCGGTAATTTAAAAAAGCGCTATAGTCCTGATTTGAAGTATATAATAGTTCCTGAATTACATTCTGATAAGGTTAAATACCATTTTCACGGTTTATTTTCTAATCTTGGAGCTATGCCTTTATTGGATTCAGAACATAAGGATAATGCCGGAAGAATAATATATAATCTTCCTTTGTGGTCTTATGGATTTAGTACTATGACTTTGATTGATAATGAGAGTAGCGACAAGGCTGTTAGCTATATAGTTAAATATATCTCTAAAGACTTATGCGCTTCTCTCTTTGGCAAGAAAAGATATTGGCACAGTAATAACCTTGATAAGCCTTTATGCAGGGAATATGTTGTTGAAGATTTTGAAGATATAATAACAATGTCCTCTAATTCCGGTAATGTCGGGCGTGTTACTTCTTCAACTGTTCCTGTAGCACATCAGGACGTTATATATATGTACTGCGATAAAAAATGAGGTGGTTTTATGTCAAAATACATTACAGAAAAAGAACGCTATTATATTGAGTTTGCTTTGGAAAATGGTATATCTAAAAAAGATATTGCTTTAAAACTTGGTAAATGTCTTAAAACTATATACAATGAGATTAATCTTGGAACTGTTGAATTGATTGATTCTGAACTTAGACCGTATAAGGTTTATAAGGCTGATTATGCCCAGCGGCAACATCGGCTCAACCAGGAAGCAAAAGGCAGAAACCTTAAAATAGGCTCTAATACTGCTTTAGCTGACTTTTTGGAAAACAAAATACTAAAAGAAAAGTATAGTCCTTATTCTGCTTTGCATATTGCTGCAGAAAAAGGATTAAATCCTAACTTCTGCCTTTCGACCCTCTATTCCTATATTAGGAAGAGGGTCTTTTTTAGTTTAATGCCTAAACATCTTCCCAACAAAGGCCGCAGGTATAAGGAAGAAAAGCCTGTTAAACATTCAGTTAAACTTATTGGAATTAAGAAAAACATTGAAGACCGTGATAAGCTTGTTAATAATCGTCAGGAGTTCGGTCATTGGGAAATTGATACTGTGTACAGTTCCAGAGGAGATAAACATACTCTTTTTGTTTTGACTGAACGTAAAACCAGAATTGAGTTGATATATAAGATGTATGGCCGTATATCAGATAATACTGTTTCTGTTCTTGATGATATAGAAAAATCCATAGGATATAAGGCATTTTGTAAAAATTTTAAAACTATTACTTGTGACAATGGCGTTGAATTCAGTAATATTGACAGAATTGAGCATAACAAAGCAGGCCTTGAGCGTACCAAGCTTTATTTCTGCCATGCATATTGCAGTTCAGAACGTGGCAGCAATGAAAACCAAAACAGACTTATCAGGCGCTGGATTCCTAAGAAGTCATTTATCAGGGATTTTAAGCAGCCTGTTTCTTTAATTCAGCGCTGGATTAACACCTTGCCAAGGCGTATATTTCAAGGAAAAACCAGCATTGATAGACTGAAAGATGAAGGTCAATCAGTCTATCAATCAATGCTTCCATTACTTACTTGAAAAAATTTTTTTTAAAATTTTGTAATTTCTTCTTGACATTTGCAACCAATCCCAATCCCAATAATCCTCTTACCTGTTATTCAATATTCTGTATCTGCTCTCTTACCTTCTCAATGTCAGTCTTCAACTCAATACCTGCATTGGAGATATCCAGATTATTGGCCTTTGACAAAATTGTGTTGGCTTCACGGTTCATCTCCTGAACAATAAAATCAAGCTTACGGCCTACGCCGCCTGCTTCACTCAGGCACTTTTTAGCATGGTCAATGTGGCTCTTAAGGCGCACAGTTTCTTCATCCACACAAATTTTATCAGAATACATTACAACCTCAGTTGCAATCCTTGCCTCATCAAGAGTGTTATCCGCAAGAAGTTCATCAACCTTCTGTTTAATCTTGGTGCGGTATTCTGCAAGAATCTGCGGACTCCTGCCTTCTATAAAATCAACAAGCTCATTAAGATGGTCAAGCTTGGCAATAAGGTCCTTTGCCAGATTAGACCCCTCCTTTTCACGGGTAGCAACAAACTGCCGGCAGGCTTCCTCAACAGCCTCTTCAATGAACAGCCACAGACTGTCCTCATCTACTTCAGCCTCCTTGGCCGTAATAACCTCAGGATATCTTGCCAGTGCCCCTATTGAAACGTCATTGCTCATACCGAACTGCTGCGCCATTGTATTAAAAATATCCATATATTCAGCAGCAAGTGATGCATTATATTCAAGACTAACCTTATCCTGTGAGCTTTCCTCATAGGATATAAAAACATCCACCTTGCCTCTTGATATGTAATTCTTCATTACCTCGCGAATTTTGCCTTCAAATGCATTGAGTTTCTTAGGAAGCCTGATGCCAAGCTCCAGATATCTGTGATTCACAGACTTCATTTCTACCGTTATTTTTCTGTTATCTCTGGACAGTTCAAAACGTCCAAAGCCAGTCATACTCCTAACCATACTATTCTCCTGATATATTTTTACTTTATGTTTTACACATAAATACACTTATAATATTATACCAGAAATAACGTAAAAATCAAGCCTATACTTGCCTTGAATCCGATTATATGGTATTATGTTTTTACTATTTTTTACGGAGGTGTGTTATGGCACTTGACGGTTTAACTATTGCCAATATTGTGTATGAGCTTAATGAAAAGCTGCTCAATTCACGTTTATATAAAATAGCCCAGCCTGAGCCCGATGAGCTTATGCTTACAATCAAATCATACGACGGACAGTATCGCCTTACAGTTTCTGCTAATGCTTCACTTCCGCTTATTTATCTTACCGATACCAACAAGGTCAGTCCCCTGACTGCACCTAATTTCTGTATGCTGCTCAGGAAGCATCTTAATAACGGCCGGATAATTTCCATTACCCAGCCCGGACTTGAGCGTATTATAATTTTTGAAATTGAGCACCTTAATGAATTAGGTGATTTGTGCCGCAAAAAGCTTATAATTGAGCTTATGGGAAAGCACAGTAACATTATTTTTACAGATGATAAGGATATGATTCTGGACAGCATTAAACACATTTCTGCCCAGGTAAGTTCAGTCCGTGAGGTCCTTCCCGGAAGAACCTATTTCATTCCTAACACCCGGGAAAAGCTTAATCCCCTTGAGCTTACCTTTGAAGCATTTTCCAACGCCATAACGGGTAAGCCGATTCAGTTAAAGAAGGCTCTCTACAGTGTTCTGACCGGTTTTAGTCCTGTCATTGCCCTTGAACTCTGCAATATCT
>JBJENU010000035.1:0-3711 GCA_051880355.1 Lachnospiraceae bacterium
TGTTCCATGAGATTGGCCATATTATCAATGGTGATTATGGAATATCGTTTGAAAAGGAATCTGGAGAGCAGGAGCTTGCCGCTGATTTATATGCTGAAGACAGTCTTATACCAAGAGAAAAGTATAATGATTTTGTGGCAAGTGGAAGATTTGGATTAAATGATATTATTCATTTTGCAGAATTGATTAACAGAGATCCTGGTATTGTATTAGGAAGATTGCAGAATGATGGTTTGGTTGGATTTGACGATTGGACAATGAAACCAATAAAACATAAGTATAAGGTTAAGACGGCGTATTAGTAGGCGATGAGGTGAAAGATATATAGGATCAGCTTCGGCTGGTCCTTTTTCTTGAATGCTGTTGTTTAATAAAATTCTTTGCTTTAACAGGTTGTGACCCTGTTGAGCCGGATATTGAAAATATGGGGTGTTCATGATTTCAAAATGGAGTTATGATGTAATGAGTAAAAATTCACACTAAGGAGAGAAGTTTTGAAGAAATCAAGAATTGATTTAGTACTATACATAATTATGTTTCTTTTTGCAGGTATTGTTATATTTACAGTTTGTAAAAAGAGTAATCAGGCGTTTTTGGCTATGCCATTGCAGTTGAACTTTGTAGGTGAATATAGTCAGAACGGCGGAGAGTGGAAGCCGTTAAGTGAGGACACAGACCTGTCATCATATGATGGGGATTTATTACTGAAAGGCAGATTTGATATGGAACTGCCACAAGGAGCAAGTATATGTTTCTATCTGGATCATATTGGCATGAATATATCGGTAAATGGGGTGAATACATATAATTTAAGCAATGAAGAATTTCCGGATATGTGTGGTACCGGATGGCAGGATTGGGTGATGCCTGCCTTGGAAGAAGGAGATGTGATAGAAATCCGGTTACATAATCCACATAGCTACGCAAATAAGAATGCATACAATGAAATGTTGGATTCACTATGCATGGGTGGTCTCAAAATTTTAAAAGAACAATACGAAAAAGAAAATATGACATATCGCAGTTTATGTGTCTTTATTTTAGTTACCTCTATTGCACTTATAGGAACGGCAGTGGGTTATAAGCTTATGAATCTTCCTAAAAGCACATTACTGTTAAAGCTTGGAATTGCATCACTTCTCATGGGCGTATATATGTACCTTGATACAAAAGATATTTTTCTGCAAAATAATAAAATTGTGTTTAACACGTATGCACGGCAGATTGCTTTAATGTTCGCGGCATGGATGTTTGGAGCGGGAGTGACTGAACTGCTACAGGAAAAACGAAGGAAGATAGCAGAAGCTGCCATATATGTTCTGATGGCTGCCGATTTTATTTTCCTGGCGTTATCCCTTGGGGGAGTAATGAGAATTTACGATACAGGCTTGTATTGGGCAGTTATACAGGGTATTGTCAGCATGGTTTTGATTATTCTCTGTATTATGGAAGCAAAAACCGATTGGAATAAGAAATGGTTTGTATTGACTTCTGCAGTATTGATCCTTGCAGTCATTATAGGGGAGCTTATTAACGGAGGATTGTCCCTCTGGCAAAGCGAAATATGTATTAAGGTCGTATTTTGCATTATTTTTGTTATTCATATGATATTGGCGGTAAGACTTGTAGCAGTCAATTATAAGACATCTATTCGTGCAAAGAAAATGGAAGAAGAACTGAAAGAGAACAGGCTTACTCTTGCCATGAGCCAGATACAGCCACATTTTATTTATAATTCTCTTAATTCTATCTATCATCTTTGTGATAAGGATGTAGTGATGGCACAAGAGGCAATCAGTGATTTTTCCGATTATCTCAGACAGAGTCTCAGTGTCATTGAACGTTCTTCACTTATTTACTTTGAAGAGGAATTAAATCATGTTAAGACGTATTTAAAGTTGGAGCAGTTGAGATTTGGAAACGATTTGAAGGTTGTATATGATGTAGAGACTACAGAATTTATGCTCCCTGCTTTATCAGTACAGCCTCTTGTTGAAAATGCAGTTAAGCATGGTATATGCCAGAAAGAGGAAGGCGTAGGAAAGGTAATTATTACCGTTAAAGAATGTAAGGATTGTTTCAAAATTATTGTTTCAGATGATGGCGTTGGATTTACGCCGGAATATGAGAATAAAGAAGAGGTTCATGTTGGTATACGTAATGTACGTCAGAGACTTAATATTATGTGTAATGCAACATTAGAGATTGCAAGTCAGCCGGGGAAAGGCACGGAGGCAATAATCTGTATTCCAAAGGAGAATTAGATATGAATATACTGGCACTTGATGATGAAGAAATAGCATTAGAGGGACTTGTTTTGGCCACTCAAAAAGTAGCCCCTTCTGCTCAAATTTACAGTTTTCGCAGACCAAAGGAGGCTTTGGAATTCTGTAAGAGCACTTTTTGTGACATTTTACTTCTGGATATCCAGATGAGAAATATGAGTGGCATTGAATTTGCAAAAAAAATAAAGTTGATAAATCCTGATACTAACATTATCTTTACGACAGGATATTCTGATTATATGAAGGATGCATTTGAAATGCATGCAAGTGGCTATATTATGAAGCCGGTCACTCCTGAAAAAATCAAAAAAGAGCTGGATGATTTGCGATTTCCTGTGCGTCATGATGTTAAGAAAAGGATGCATTTTCAGACATTTGGGAATTTTGAGGTGTTCATAGACGGGCATCCGGTTAAGTTCAAATATGAGCGCACAAAGGAAGTATTGGCATATCTGGTAGACCGCAATGGTGCTTTATGTAATAACAATGAAATTATGGCAGTCTTATGGGGAGATAAATCCTCATCAAGTTATTTCCGCAGTATAATAAAGGATATGAAGGATACGTTTGCAGAAGCCGGATGCGAAGATGTTATTGAGCAGCAGAGAGGCAAAATAGGCATTATACGCGATAATGTGGATTGCGACTACTACGACTGGCTGGATGGTAAAGTCTATGCAATTAATCTTTATCGGGGAGAATATATGGCGCAATACAGCTGGAGCGAAATGACTAACGCCAGCATTGAAGAAAAAAATTAAAGAAAAACAAAATGTGCAACGCTTTTGCAACACTTCATGTGATACAATCACTCCAGGTTAAAATATTTGTGAACAACTTAATAAGGAGGATGTATTATGGTGAAAAAATGCAGAAACAGAATTTATGCCCTCGGCATATTAGTGGCTTTTGCAGTAATTCTGCTTGTAATTGCAGGTACAGGAAAAGCAAATGTATACGCAGGGGACGACCACAATGGACATTCAGGCTGGAAAGATTTGAAAGATGTCACGGGAGATAGTTTTTATGATCACGTAATTGAGAAATCTGGTAATTATTATCTGTCGGAAGATGTGGACATTTCCAATGGCAATTCTATGTGTATACATGTAACAGGAGATATTGATGTTACATTGTGTCTGAACGGACATGGCATCGTTGCAAGTGAAGCAGTGCTGGTAACTGATAACGGTGCCAAAGTTACATTAAC
This sequence comes from Lachnospiraceae bacterium, assembly GCA_051880355.1. Classification (GTDB taxonomy): domain Bacteria; phylum Bacillota; class Clostridia; order Lachnospirales; family Lachnospiraceae; genus JBJENU01. Next base: position 3,496 of record JBJENU010000035.1, read on the forward strand.
AAACTGTGACAATAACAAAGAAAGTGTAATGGAAAGTACAAAAACTATAATAGTGCACAGAGGAGAATCTTTAACTGTAAATAATTTAACGATTAAAGAAACAAGTGATTCTTATGAAGCAATAGGAGTAGATAATGGAGGCAGTCTGGAAGTTGTCAGTTCTAAGATTGACTCACAATTTCGGGGTATAGAATTAAAAAATGCGGGGGATATCAC
>JBJENU010000036.1:0-3665 GCA_051880355.1 Lachnospiraceae bacterium
TGCAGGTATTTCTTCGCATAGAGAGGTTTTCTCATCAGAAGAAAGATGATCATTCATACTGGTATCAATGGCTCCGCAGGCTATGGCGTTAACGCTGATATGGCTTGGAGCCATTTCTTTTGCGAGTGCCCTGGTAAGGGAGTTGACTGCTCCCTTGGTTGCAGAGTATGCAACCTCGCAGGAGGCACCCACATTGCCCCACACAGAAGAGATATTAATAATTCTGCCTGTCTGGGCGCAAATCATAGGCGGAAGTGCAAAATGGCAGCAGTTGTATACGCTTGTAAGATTGCTGGAAATAATATTTTGCCATTCAATTGGACTCATATCCTGAAATAGTCCGACAATTGAAATTCCTGCATTATTAACCACAACGCAAGGCATTGACAATCCGTCAAAAGCCTTGATTTCAGTGAACATTCTGGAAACTGTATCAAAATCGCCCATATCACCTACAAACTCCATACAGGTTCTGCCGGCATCTCTGATATCAGCAGCAGTCATATGAAGACCTGCCACATCACTTTTACATGTAATTACCACATTATAGCCATTCTGCGCCAATTTAACTGCAATTGCACGTCCGATTCCCCTTGAGGCACCTGTGACAAGTGCGGTATTTACTGTGTTTTTTATTAAAAATCCGCTCATATTCTGGGTTACACTCCAATCAAAAATGATAAAAAATTTCTTGCAATAATTTTACCACAAAAAAATAATTTGTGCAACAATACCAAAAATTTTAAAAGTTTGTACTAAATTTAGAAATTAGAACTTTCCACCAAAACTTATCCACAAAAGTTATCCACATAAAAAATACCAATTTTTACGCAATTTTTTAGTTATACACCAAGTTATAAACATTATCCACAAAAAATGGGGCGATTTTTATGTAAAAATATGTCGAAAATATCGAAAATACGTTTTGTGCAATTTTCATAAAAATGTAAAATCCGGATAAAATTTTTGAAAAAACTATTGACTTTTCGTGGACATATTCTCAACGTGCATAAATTCTGGATTAGGGCAAAATCCCCACAATTCTGTGTGAAAAATGTTAAAAAATAACAAAATTGTTTGAAAACTACTTGTTATTTTTCGCAATTGTGGTATAATAAATTTATCTTAATCGTAAAGGAGTTGGACATCATGCGTTTTACTATTGTTGGAAGAGGTATTGAGGTAACGGAAGGCTTAAGAGCAGCTGTTGAGGATAAGCTGGGCAAGCTGGACAAGTTTTTTGCAGGAGATGTTGAGGTTACTGTAACACTTAGTGTTGAGAAGGAGAGACAGAAGATAGAGGTTACTATTCCTGTTAAGGGCAACATAATTCGTTCAGAGCAGGTAAGCAGTGATATGTATGTGTCAATTGACCTTGTTGAAGAGGTTATTGAGCGTCAGATGAGGAAGTATAAGACCAAGATTGTGGATAAGAAGCAGAGCGCAGGAGACTTTGCTCCGGAATATGTGGACAACGATTATGAGGACGAAGCAGAGATTAAGATTATCAGAACCAAGCAGTTTGATATGAAGCCTATGTTCCCTGAAGACGCCTGTGTACAGATGGAACTTCTGGGACACAATTTTTATGTGTTCTTCAATGCTGAAACCAACAAGATTAATGTTGTGTACAAGAGAAAGGGCAACACATACGGTCTTATTGAGCCGGAGATGTAATAACTGTTTAAAGTGTTTTGTAAGGGGCTGTTTTTGCAGCTCCTTATTTTTGTATAAAGATTAAGGTGTCAAAACAACCTTAAATAGGATTAAACGGATTGCGACCTACTTTGTACTCCCGCAATCCTAACGAACATTCGCATATCGTATAAACAATTTATCTTGCGTTTATTATTAAAAAGTGATACACTTTAATAATAATGCTTTATGCATTTAAAGATTTTTAAGGAGATTTAGTAATGGGTTTAGCAGAGAAGTTATTCGGTTCACACAGTGATCGTGAATTGAAGAGAATAGAGCCAATCATCAAAAAGATTGAATCCTTGCGCGAATCAATGCAGGCATTAACTGATGAGCAGCTTAAGGCAAAGACAAATGAATTCAGAAGCCGTCTGTCAAAGGGAGAGACACTGGATGACATTCTGCCGGAGGCATTTGCAACAGTTAGAGAAGCAGGCAGGCGTGTTCTTGGTATGGAACATTACAGAGTGCAGCTGATAGGTGGTGTTGTTCTCCATCAGGGACGTATTGCTGAGATGCGTACAGGTGAAGGTAAGACTCTTGTGTCTACACTTCCGGCGTACCTTAATGCACTTACAGGCGAGGGTGTGCTTGTTGTTACGGTTAATGATTATCTTGCAAAACGAGATGCTGAATGGATGGGCCAGATTCATGAGTTTCTGGGACTGAAGGTTGGCGTTGTTCTCAACGGACTTACGGCAGAAGAAAGACGTGCAGCGTATAACTGCGATATTACATATGTTACCAATAATGAGCTTGGTTTTGATTATCTGCGTGATAATATGGTTATTTACAAGGAGGAGCTTGTTCTGCGCGGACTTAAGTATGCCATCATCGATGAAGTCGACTCAGTTCTTATTGATGAAGCCAGAACGCCTCTTATCGTATCGGGACAGAGCGGTAAGTCAACCAAGCTTTACGAGGCCTGCGACATATTGGCACGTCAGCTTGTAAAGGGTACATCTTCAGGTGAGCTTACCAAGATGGCAGCCATTATGGGCGAAGAGGTGCAGGAGACAGGTGATTTTATTGTCAATGAGAAGGATAAAATAGTCAACCTTACAGCAGAAGGTGTTGCCAAGGTTGAGCAGTTTTTCCATCTGGACAACTATGCTGACCCGGAGAATCTTGAGATTCAGCACAACGTGACACTTGCCTTACGTGCCCACAACCTTATGTTCAAGGATAAGGACTATGTTGTAAAAGATAACGAGGTTCTCATTGTTGACGAATTTACAGGCCGTATTATGCCTGGCAGAAGATATTCAGACGGCCTTCATCAGGCAATTGAGGCAAAAGAACATGTAAAGGTTAAGAGAGAATCCAAGACTCTTGCCACAATTACATTCCAGAACTTCTTCAACAAGTTTGAGAAAAAGGCAGGTATGACAGGTACAGCTCTGACAGAGGAAAAGGAATTCCGTGAAATCTACGGTATGGACGTTATTGTAATTCCAACCAACCGTCCGGTTATCCGTGTTGATAATAACGATGCAGTTTATAAGACCAAGAAGGAAAAGTTCAATGCAGTAATTGCCTCTGTCAAGGAATCCTATGCCAAGGGGCAGCCTGTTCTTGTAGGTACGATTACCATTGAGACATCTGAATTGTTAAGCAAGCTTCTCACCAAGGAGGGTATTCCTCACAAGGTACTTAATGCCAAGTACCATGACCTTGAAGCTGAGATTGTAGCAGAGGCAGGTCGTGCCAGGGCAGTAACCATCGCCACCAATATGGCAGGTCGTGGTACCGATATTAAGCTTGATGATGAAGCCAAGGCAGCAGGCGGTCTTAAGATAATCGGTACCGAGCGCCACGAGAGCAGACGTATTGATAACCAGCTGCGTGGACGTGCAGGGCGTCAGGGAGATCCGGGTGAATCAAGATTTTATCTTTCACTTGAGGATGATTTGTTGAGACTGTTTGGTTCTGAACGTCTGATGGGAGTATTTAATACTCTTGGCGTT
>JBJENU010000037.1:0-3648 GCA_051880355.1 Lachnospiraceae bacterium
CAGACAGTTTAATATTTAATTTTGATGCCAAATCTTCACCGTATGAACCGCCGAAGGATATAAAATCCATCTTTATAAGGATGGCCAGTGTCGTAAGTATACACAACAATACAACAAAGGCACCCGTAACCATTCCTTTGAGGAAAGAATCTGATTCTTTTTTCTTTCGTCTTACATATTCCTCATAAAAATCTGCTGACATTACTAACCTCTAATCTGATTTATGGTTTATTCAGATATGGCATGGCATCTACAGCCTTGCCATCAATTCTGAGTTCAAAGTGGAGATGCTGGCCCGTTGCTGCACCTGTGGAACCCATCTGACCGATATACTGTCCGGCTGTTACCACATCTCCAACACTTACATCTATCTTTGATAAATGCTTATACCAGATATACATATTATCGGCAATTTTAATACAAACCATATTGCCGCCGCGCCATGCCGCGTCAAACTGTGCATATATTACAAGTCCCTCAGCTGCCGCAATTGCCTTATCATCATATCTTCCCGGAGTAGGTGCGATATCTGTTCCCGTATGACCCACATACCCTGCAAAAGGACATGTAATTCTTACAGGTCTTGCATTAGTCGGCCACAAAAGCTTCTGTCCGTTGTAAGCACCTGAACCTGCATCCGGATTCTTTCCTGCCTCTTCAGCCTTACGTCTTGCCTCTTCCTCTGCAGCCAAAGCTACTTTAATAGCCTCTTCCGTAGCCTCAATATCCTTCTGTATAGAATTCATATCATAGACATACTTGTTATATTCATTAGTAAGATTTCCTATGTTCTGCATAATTGCATTGAGCTGTCTGTCCTTTTCCTGAATGAGAAGCTGAATGGATCTTTCCGTCTCCTCAGCGCCTTTATATTGAAGTTCAAGAATTTCCTTATCATTGGCAAGGATTTCACCTGTCTCACGGATATTGTTTTCCGTCTCTATTAGCTTATCCAGCATAGCCCTGTCATATTCAGCAATCTTTTCCATATATTCAGACTTGTTAATCATATCTCCAAAATCACTGGCAGAAAGTAAGATTTCCATCTCGCTCTGGTCACCGCGCTCATACATATACTTAATCCTAAGCTTCATTGCCTCATACTGGTTATCCCTGTCAATCATTGCCTGCTCAAGCTTTTCTTCATTAGCTGTAATTTCCATCTGCTTTACGGCAATGTCATCCTTGAGCTGTTTAATCTGATTCTGTATGCTACTAAGTTCTTCATCATACTTTCTTGAGAGTTCTTCAAGGGTCAGCTTCTGTCCGTTAATCTGATTCAGCTTGTTCTGTGTCTGCTGGGTCAGATTAGCCAAATTGGCAAGTTCCTTTTTCAGGGCCTCCTGCTTCTGCTGTAATTCTGATGATGAAGCACCATTACTGTAATTAGATGTATATAATGTGCAGGTAATAAGAACCAGAACTAAAAGTAACAATGATTTTGGATTAAATATTCTTCTTATTCTTCTCATTAAATTCTCCTTACAAATTGTGTATATGGGGTGCCACTTAAAAGTGGCAGTCGGTTATGGGACCTAAGGATTATGGGGGTGCCACTTAAAAGTGGCAGTCGGTTATGGGACCTAAGGAATCTTCCCGCAAGCGGGCCCCTCCTTAGGTCATACTAATGGGATCCTCCCACTTCGTGGGCCCCTCCTTAGGACATTTCGCGGGTCCCTCCTTAGGACATTAGACATTAGTGTGTTTGCGGAGTGCGATTGCACTTCCCACAAGGCCAATGCCAAGTCCCAGAGCGATTGCTATTGGCAACAACGTCACATAAACCTGTCCAACACTCATAAAGGTAAGAATATTGCCCAGGCCGTTAAAATTACTAAGAATAAAACCTACCACCTTGTCATAGAGGAAGAACAGTACAAGCAACGGAACAAGTGAACCCACAAGACCAATTACAAGACCCTCCACTATGAAAGGTGCATTTACAAATGCATCCGTGGCACCAATCAGCTTCATAATGCTTATCTCATCCTTACGCACGGAAATACCGATTACAATTGTATTTGCGATAAGGAATATGGCAACAGCCAGAAGTAAAATGATTATGATTGCCGATGCGTATCCCACCAGTACAGCAACATTAGAAATGCTGTTAGCCATAATATCCGACTTGTTAACCTTGCGGATACCGTCAAGATTCTCCAGGTATTTCACAAGAGTTGTCTGACTTTTGGCATCATTGAGATATATCTTATATGAATCGGAATTGGCGAGAGGATTGTCATCCTTAAATCCTTCCGCAAGGCCGATATTATCTCCAAAATACTCATGCTTATATGTTTCCCAGGCTTCCTCAGCCGATATATATTCTATCCTGCTGACCTCTGTCCTTGCGCCGATAAGATAACTTAATTCTGTCTTATCCGCAGCAGTCAGGTCATCATCAAAAAACACCGTAACGCACAGTGTCTCCTGTGACTTGTCAACCATATACTGGATGTTAATTACAATTGAATAAAACACGCCGAAAAGGAATATGCAGGCTGTAATCGTGGCAACTGAGGCAAGTGAAAACATCTTGTTCCTTACTATGTTGCGGAAGCCCTGCTTAATATTGTATCCCAGAGACCTAATCTTCATAGAAAAAGCCTCCCTTCTCAACATCGCTGATTACACGTCCGTTATTCATCGTGATGGTTCTCTTCTTCATCGCCTGAACAATTTCCATGTTATGGGTAACTACGACTACAGTTGTTCCTCTCTTATTAACTTCATTAAGTATCTTCATGATTTCCCATGAATTTTCCGGGTCAAGATTACCGGTAGGCTCATCGCACAATAAAAGTGGCGGATTGTTAACCAGCGCCCTTGCAATGGCAACCCTCTGCTGCTCACCACCTGACAATTCACTCGGAAGGGACTTATACTTGTCAAGAAGTCCTACCATGGACAGCATTGACAGCACCTGACCCCTTATCTGTCTGCTCGGTGCTTCCACAACCTTTTGTGCAAAAGCTATATTATCAAAAACATTCCTGTCAGGAAGAAGCCTGAAATCCTGAAAAATTACACCAATATCTCTTCTGAGCATTGGCAGCCTTCTCCTTGACAGCTTGTTGACATATTTCTTATTAACGTATATCTTACCTGAGGTTGGCTCAAGTTCCTTCAGTAGCAACTTAATAAGCGTCGACTTACCTGAACCGCTGCTGCCTACAATGAACACAAACTCACCCTGTTCAATCCGCAAGTCAATACCATCAAGGGCCGGATTGCCCGCTGAGTACTCCTTGCATAGATTTTCAACTATTATCATTGTGATCTCCCATTTTAGTAATTATCTTTATTCTTATTCTCGATATATTTCATATACTTAACTACCATAAGTGCAATCTTAAATGTAATTGCCTCGTCAAATACACGCAAATCGAGATTGGTCATTTTCTGAAGCTTATCCAGTCTGTACACAAGTGTATTCCTGTGAATATATAACTTTCTGGATGTTTCAGAAACATTAAGGTTGTTCTCAAAAAACTTATTAATCGTTGACAAAAGCTCATCATCAAACTCATCAGGAGATTTTCCATTGAATATTTCCTTAATAAACATCTGGCACAGCGGAACCGGAAGCTGATATATAAGTCTTCCGATACCTAGGCTGTTGTAAGCAACCAGATTCTTCTCACTGTA
>JBJENU010000038.1:0-3645 GCA_051880355.1 Lachnospiraceae bacterium
CAGCAAGCTCACTTGATGAAACATTACCGGTGTATCCGATAAGATGTGCGTAATAAATACTGTCGTTATACTTACGGATATACTCTTCTTCAATGGTTACACCCGTGAGTTCATTGGAACTCTCAAGGATTGCAGCCACTGTTTCCTTGGAAACCTCATAGGCGATTGTAAATGTAAGATACCTGTTGTAAGAGTTGGCTGACATCATTCTGCGGAGGTTGATAATTTCAAGAATGTGTTCCCTGGATAAACTCTCATCTATATCATACCTGTCAATGTAATAATTGACCACATCCCTGGCACTGGAATTTTTCTGTTCCTCTGTGAGGGCATCGATTGATGCAGCACCATAACTGTCTCTTAAGAAACGCAGCAGTTCATTGTCTTCAATGGTAAATTCATAATACCCGTTGTCATTAATTGCAATACCCATTGTATTAGTGTAGGTATCACCATTTTTTTCGATAATATTTAATGCTTTTTCAATAATATTGTTAAGAGCCTTATTTTTTTCGTCGTTATTTTCATACCGGCCGCTGTCGGCAATCTTAACACAATAGGCAAGCTCGTTATAAGCAAGAAGCTTACCGTTTCTGTCATATATTTTGCCTCTTGTGGCCGCAACACTCATTTCTTTTTCTATGGAATTAGAAAAATCATTGAGATAGGATTCACCATTTACAATCTGCAAATCAAATAATCTGCCGATAAGTACCAGAAACATCAGAATAAATATAAGTACCATTGGCAGCAGTCTTGATTTAAAAAATGTAAGTAAATACTTAAATACTTCTTTCATCTAAAATGTCAACCCGCTTTCTTTCACGCTTGTCGAGCAATTTGTTAAGTGGCCTGAATACAGGGTAAAGTATTAAGCCTGCAACAACTGTGTACACTGCCTCCGGAATAATAATCCGTGACAGATAAAACAGAATATCCAGTTTGTTGTACAGCAGGAAGCTGAATATATATGTCAAAAAGTTTAACATAAAATCACCTGCAAAAATTGCACAAAGCGGAATAAATAGTTCCCTCTCCTCATATTTTTGATTAAAAAGGCCGCAAAGATAGCCTGTAAAAAGGAAAATAAGTGCGCCAAAGCCTATTACATTATTAGAGTAAACATCAAAAAGTAATCCTGATACGAAGCCTACAATTATACCTTCGTTGCTTCCGTTTAAGAATCCAAAAATAACGGGAAGTATTATCAGAAAATTAGGTCCTATTCCATTCAGTGAAATGAAACGGCCCAGAGTGCACTGAAGTGCCAAAAAAAACAGAATTATCAGTAATTCAATTATTTTTCTCTTCATTGCTGTTTCTTCTCCAGAATAATAAGTACATCCTTAAGATGCTTAAAGTCAACTGCAGGGACAATATATCCGGACTGGGTCAGACTGTTGGCATCAAGAGAAACATCTTTGGCATATCCGATAAGAATGCCTTTAAGATATTTGCTGCTTATATTGGAAGTGACAATTTTGTCACCATCTCTGACAACTACGTCCTTCTCAAGGTAATACAGACTGATGAGCCCCTTTTCCATAAGCTTCAGATTTCCGCCCACAGTGCAGATATCACCTGAATCCATAAGCATACCGCTTACCTTGCAGTCATCACTTATTATGGCTGTCACGGTACAAGTGTTTTCCGTAACACCGGTAACAATGCCTACAAGACCAGTCTGGGCAATAACATTCATGTCCACTTCTATGCCATCCTTACTGCCTTTGTCAAGGGTGAAGGTTGAGTACCAGTTATCAGTTCCCTTGCCTATAATGCTGGCACCGACAGTTGGATAATCTATGGAATTAGACAGCTGGAAAAGCTCTTCATATTCCTTGATTTTGTAAGTCTGTTGCTTCAAATTGTTATTTTCAGCCTTGAGGGCATCAAGCTCATCCTGAAGCTTTTTGTTTTCCTCTTGGAGTGCCTCTATGTCCTTCATATTTTCAATCTTTTCCGAAGTCCACAATCCGATGTAGTTCATACCTTTTTGCATAGGTGATACAATGGCAGCTACAAAATTGCGGAAAGGCGTAAAAACATTGGTTGCAACTACGCCCAGCACAATTAGAAGAACACAGGCCGTGCTGAAAATAATCAGCATATTTTTAGTTTTTGTTAAAAATTCAAACTTTTTTTTCATAATTAATAATTAATCGTAAGACTTCTCCTGCGGTGTATAAGCAAGTCTTTCATAAACAGGATTTTCCACTATCTCTTTAAGACCCCTTACCACAGATTCAGCTGCATCCTCCACAATATTAACCTTTAAATTAGTTTCCTTCTCAATAAATTCCTTAAGGTTGCGGATATTAGAGGTACCGCCGGTTACATATATGCCTGCATTGATAATGTCTGCGGCCAGTTCAGGAGGAGTTCTCTCTAAAATCATTTTAATTGAATCCATAACGGTGTGAAGCGGTTCAATAATTGCATCATAAATAACGTCTGAAGAAATATCCACACTTACAGGAAGACCTGATACCACATTACGTCCAAAGCCCTTGGCAAAATGCTCCTGAACCTTTATTGCACTGCCCAGCTGTTTTTTAAGATTCTCAGCAGTCTTTGAGCCTATGACAAGGTTGTAAGCAGACTTGACTGCACTCACAATACTTGCGTCAAGACGATTGCCGGCAATCTTAACGGATTTGCTTATTACAATACCGCCAAGTGACAGAACTGAAATTTCAGTTGTATCGGCTCCGATGTTAATAATCATAACACCCTTTGAATCAGTTACATTGATTCCTGCACCTACTGCATCAGCAACCGGCTTGTCCACTACAAAAATATTGCGTGATTTCAGCTTGCTGTCAGCAATAAGCTCATAAAAAGCCCTCTTCTCAACTTCTGTTACATCAGTTGGAACAGCCACAATAAATTCCTGTGGTCCTGTAATCTTCTTATTACCATTAATTTTATTATAAAAGGCTAAAAACAAAGTCTGCATATTTTCAATATCTGCAATAACTCCATATTTTACCGGGAATGATACAACGATATTGTCCGGTGCCTTTTCATACATGTCAAATGCCTCATCGCCTACTGCAAACACTTCAGTTTTATTGGCAATGGCAATAATATTCTTTTCATTAAGAAACTCTGCTTTATCCTTGGAAAACATTTTAAAACTGTTAGTTCCAATGTCAACTCCGAATACGTTCTGTGCCATTTTAGCGGCTCCTTTCGTTACAAATAATATTTTCTCTAAAGCTTGTATACTGACAATCACCAATTATTATATGGTCAATCAGCTGTATATCCAGAAGTTCTCCTGCCTCCTGAACCTTGGCAGTTATCTCTATGTCATTGCGGCTTGGTGTGGCATCACCGCTTGGATGATTATGCACCAGTACAATAAATACAGCCTTATGTCTGCAGGCCTCAATAAAAATCTCCCTGGTAGACATAAGTGAAGCATTGACAGTGCCAACAGAAAGCACAGTCTCAGCAATAAACCCCATTTTGTTATCAAGCATAATAAGGATAACCTGCTCCTTATCGCTGTGCCGCAAGGCCTCCATATAATAATCTGCAATTGTGTGTGGCTGATCAAATTTCAGCTTGTGTGCCACAGCTATCCGGGAGATACGCTTTGATATCTCTCCGATACTAAGTAATTCCAACGCATTTACC
>JBJENU010000039.1:0-3644 GCA_051880355.1 Lachnospiraceae bacterium
GTGTGGTTATTTTTAAAGGTAAGATATTGGTTCTTTACAAGAATTATAAGAACCGGTATGAGGGCTGGGTGCTTCCGAAAGGAACAGTTGAACCGGGAGAGGAATATACGGATACGGCACTTCGTGAGGTAAAGGAAGAAAGTGGTGCCAGTGCGGCTATTGTCAAATATATCGGCAAGAGCTCCTATACGTTCACTGCACAACAAGATACTGTGGCTAAGGATGTCCATTGGTATCTTATGATGGCTGATAGCTATTACAGTAAGCCACAGAAGGAAGAATTCTTTGAGGATTCAGGTTTTTACAAGTACCACGAGGCTATTCATCTTCTGAAATTTGCCAATGAGAGGCAGATTTTGGAGCGGGCATACAATGAGTACCTTGCATTGAAGCAGGATGGCCTTTGGGGCAGGAAGTATTCTTAGAGATAATTATTGGAAGAGAGGTGAGGCTGGTGAGCACTATACAGGTTATTGACGGCAGATATTTTGTTACGGAAGATACGGCTGTATCGGGTGCCGACTCTGCAGGCTCCGCAGCCTCGGTTTCTTTTGATTCGGTTTTTAATTCTAAGACCGATGAACTCAGTCTGGAGAGTATTTTTCAGAAAATGGCGGACAAGTATGATGTTCCGTTGGATTTACTCAAGGCTGTGGCCAAGGTTGAATCTGATTTCAGAATGGATGTTGTATCCAAGTCCGGAGCAGTTGGCGTTATGCAGCTTATGCCTAGGACTGCCGAAGCACTGGGAGTTACCAATATCTATGACCCGGAGCAGAATATTGAGGGAGGTGCCAAGTATCTGGCAGGAGCCATTGACTATTTTAACGGGGATGTGGCATTGGCGGTGGCTGCTTATAATGCAGGATATGGTGCAGTTGAGAGGGCAGGCGGTATTCCGCCTTATGAGCAGACACAGAATTATGTCAAGAAAATATATGATGTTTTGTCAGCCGGTTCAGGAACTGATTTGTCCGGCATAAGTTTTTATCAGAAGGGAACATACACTCCGGCAGAGACTGATGTTGTGGGAACGGTTACGGTTCCACAGACGAGTGCTCTGGCATTAACAGATACAGACAGTGTTTTATCTGACCTAAGTGATACACTTAAGTCAATGTATTCAATTGTTCTTGGCAGGAATGTAAACGGCCAGGAAATGACACTTACAGAATATATTTCATATGAGAATTATATGAGACTGCTGGATGAATTTAATGAGATTCTGCAGCGTGTCTGTTTTCAGGATGGGGATAATGATTCTGACAATCAGCTTAGCAGTAACAGCGATGATAGTGATTTGTCCGCATTGTATGAGGCAACATCTTCACTATATAGTGCAAGGGCACAGTCATTGCTTAAGTTATAAATAATTATTAAGAGGTGATATACATGATTAAATCAAGAATTAAAGTAACGCTCACTAATCTTACTATGAAGGAAATTGACCTTTCTGATTTTTCTGTAATCCCGGAAGAACTTTTCACCGGCAGAACTGATATCAAAAAGGTAGAGTTCCCGGAAGGAGTTCAGGTAATTAGGAACAATGCTTTTGAGGGATGCACATCACTTGAGGAAGTAGTATTTCCTGTTTCTCTTAAGGTAATTGAGTCTGAGGCCTTTGCAGACTGCGTAATGCTTACCAAGGCTGACATCCCTGAGGATGTTAAGATTGATCCGTCTGCATTTATTGGCTGTAAGCTTTATAACAAATAATATATTACATATCTCAGGAGCCCGGCGGGAATGCCGGGCTTTTATGTTGTATAGGATTAGGGTGTCAAAACCCCTTGAGTAGGATTAAACGGATTGTTCCGTACTTCGTACTCCCACAATCCTGACGAATATTCGCATATCGTGTGGCATACGCCCCACTTTTATGCTCATATTCGTTGGTGCCCAAAGGCAATACTCCACTTTTATGCAAGCATAAGCGGAGTATTACCTTTTGACACTTTAATCTGTATAGGAAATGAAAAATTTTATTGCAAAAGTCGGGAGGATATCATAAAATATAGTTGGGGGTATGAGTAAGAAAAAATAAGACACACTAATAAAGGAGGTGTTTTCATGGCAACTTCAAGTATCACTAAGAATTTTATCATATCCGGTCAGAAACAGGTGGAGATGTTTGCTGATGCGATTGAAGCATCTGCCAAAAACCGTCCTGTTCGTGTTCCGGTATCCGCAAGGGAAATAACGGAAGAAGCGGAATTGATAGAATTTATGGAAAAATGGGAGAAGGCAAATGTTGGAAAACGGATGTTGAGCGTTTTCTAAAGAAAAGTAACATTTTAAATATTCTTGAGATACCGTCTTGTGATTTACAGGGCGGTATTTTTGCAAATGATAAAAGCTTGTTTTTTAAAATATTTTATGGTAAAATATTAACAATATGATATAAGCTTTGTTGGACACGTACATATTGCGACGAAACCAGAAGAAAAGGAGCGGTAAAATATGAGAAAATTTTTGAAAAAAGTGGTTGTTGTAACCATGGCAGTCGCGTTGGCGGTGACATCTGCACCTATAAGCAATAATCTGGGACTGACGGTGGAAACAAGTGCGTTAACATATAAAAATGAAAATGTAATATTTGGTTACAATGTGACAGCTACAGGCGTTGAGATAACCGACTACAGGGGGACTGCAACTGTTGTTGATATTCCAGAAGAAATTGACGGAGTAAAAGTAACGAGCATAGGAGAGTGGGCATTTTGTAATTGTAGTAGTTTAACAAGTATAGAAATCCCAAGCAGTGTAACGAGCATAGGAATTTCTGCATTTTCCTATTGCACCAGTTTAACAAGTATAAAAATTCCGGGCAGTGTGACGAGCATAGGAAATTCTGCTTTTTGGGACTGTAGCAGTTTAAATCGCCTGGAAATCCCAAGCGGTGTAAAGGTAATAGGAAACAATGCATTTTGTGGTTGTAGGAGTTTAACCGGTATAGAAATCTCAAGCAGTGTAACAAGCATAGGAAATTCTGTTTTTTCTGGCTGCAGCAGTTTAACAAGTATAGTTGTTGCAAGTGATAACAGTGTGTATGACAGCAGGGATAATTGTAATGCAATTATTAAAACAAAAGATAACACTTTGGTAGTTGGATGTAAGAATACGCAAATCCCAGGCAGTGTAACGAGCATAGGAAATTATGCATTTGAAGATTGTACCGGCTTAACAAGCATAGAAATTCCAAGCGGTGTGACGAGCATAAGAAGTTATGCATTTGGAGGCTGTAGCAATCTAACAAATATAGTTGTTGCAAGTGATAACAGTGTGTATGACAGTAGGGACAATTGTAATGCAATTATTAAAACGGAAGATAATACTCTGGTAGTTGGATGTAAGAATACACAGATACCATCCAGTGTAGAGAATATAGGAAGTTCTGCATTTTATGGCTGTACTGGCTTAACCGGTATAAAAATCCCAAGCAGTGTAACAAGCATAGGAAGTTATGCATTTTATAACTGCAACAATCTTACAATTAAGTGTATATCTGGTTCCTATGCAGACACATATGCTCGGCAAAACAACATTCCTGTGGAATACATCGAATTACTGAATGGATTTGCCTACAACGAAACTACAGGCATATGGGGCTACTACAAGGATGATGTAATTGATACTACATATACAGG
>JBJENU010000040.1:0-3626 GCA_051880355.1 Lachnospiraceae bacterium
CAAAATCACTATTGCCCATTTTCTTTTCTTCAATGCATTTAATAAGTGCCGAAATCTTATCGGCAGCCTTAACGTACCGCCATAACTCCTTTTCCGCCTCATCCTCAACCAGAAGACTTGCATATCTGCCCCGAAGGTTTTCAGGAAGTCCGCAAACAAGCTCCTGTCCTGCTATTTTTTCAACCTCCTTGTAGGCTGCACTAATTCCCGGGTTGTAGTACTTAATTGGGGTCGGCATATCACCGGTTACAATTTCAGTAACGTCATGGTACATACCCATCAGTGCCAGTCTGTCAGCATTAATATTGCCGCCAAATTCCTCATTATTGATAATACCAAGGGCGTGGGCTACAAAAGCCACCTCAAGGCTGTGTTCACATATATTCTCATTGCGTGTATTACGCATAAGCCCCCAACGGTTAATATATTTCATACGCGACAACATCGCATAAAAATGATTATCCTTCATAAAATTTCCACCTTTATTTTACTATATTCATAATCGCTTCAATTGCCTCTTTTTCTTTTACAGTAAGGCTTTTTCTGTCAATCAGAGCCATATCGCCTCCATTATCCCAGCATATACATGCCATACCGTATTTTTGTGCATTCTCTGCCATACAGGCATAATACTTTCCAATCTCCTGTGAAAATTGTGGTGTTTTAATCTTATTTACCACACCGCACTCGCCAACTATAACAGGTATGTTGTACTTAAGCTGCAGCTTGTTATGTACCCGCACAAAGGCCTCCTCTATTTCCCCGGCATCATTATCGTCAAAGGCACCATCATTGCCGTCACAGAAGTTCTGCGGACTGTAAATGTGAACCGACGCCATAATGTGCTTAAAAGTGCTGTCCTTAGGAAGCACAAAACCATCAAGCTGTGAGTCATAATTAGATGCACCGTAAGCGTTGACAATCAAATTCCGGTAAGCGTTATTGCCGCCGCTTGCCCTTACTGTATCCACAAAAAGCTGGTTGAGTCTGTTTACAACATTGTACGCATTCAGGTCTGAACCGCCCCAGTTGGAATTAATGTCAAGAATCTCATTAAAGCCCTCAAAAATAAGCTTATCCCCATAATCCCTGAAATAATCTGCAATCTGGCTCCAGACACTTACATACCTGTCACCCATTCCTGAATTATACATTCCCTCATTAGCTTTAAGCCACGCCACATTGCCTGCGCCGGTATCATGGTGAATGTTAATAATACAGTACAAATCCTGTGCCATACAGTAATCAACCACTTCTTTTACCCGCAAAAGCCATGCATCATCAATTTTACCGCTGCCGTCAATGTGCTGTGCGTAGGTCACAGGAACTCTTACGGTGTTAAAGCCAATGTCTTTGACATACTTAATCAATTCCCCGGTTATCTGTGGATTGCCCCAGGCCGTCTCATATCCGGCCACACTTGTATCAGTTATCCATGTGCCAAAGCTGTCAAGAGTGTTGCCTGCATTCCAGCCCGCCGTAATATTTTCTACAAAAGTGCCTGCTGTCTCAAAAGATACGTTTTCCTGCACCGAAGACTCTGCTGTCGTTGACTCCGTGCCTGTCACGGTACTTGCCGGTGCAGTGACACCTGTAACCGGTTCATTAGTTACTTCTGTGTTATTGCACCCGTTTATGGCAAATAAAAATACCGAGCCCAATAAAAGGGCAGTAAATCTTGTTTTAAACTTAATCATATCTGCTCCTAATTGGGTATTATATACGCAAAAATACCCTTATAGATTATATCACATAACATAGGATTATGCAAATACCCTGATACAAATAAAATGCGCCCCGGATTACTCCGGAGCGCCATAAAAGCTATTATATTAGTCTTCCTTCTTAGTAATATACTTCTGTGCTACAAGAAGCTCTGCAATAAGCACTGCTCCGCCTGCTGCACCACGG
Source organism: Lachnospiraceae bacterium (assembly GCA_051880355.1). Taxonomy (GTDB): domain Bacteria; phylum Bacillota; class Clostridia; order Lachnospirales; family Lachnospiraceae; genus JBJENU01. The sequence continues at coordinate 1,912 of JBJENU010000040.1, forward strand.
ATGGTATTATGTGAAAGACCTACGAACTTGTAATCAAATACGCTGTCCTCTCTGAGACGTCCGAAAGAAACGCCCATACCATTCTCATAATCTACATCAAGCTGTACCTGTGGACGGTTGTCATCCTCAAGATACTGGATGAACTGCTTTGGAGCGCTTGGAAGGTTAAGCTCCTGCGGAACGCCCTTGAAGTTTCTCCAGCACTCAATAATCTGTTCCTTAGTAGGCTTCTTCTCAAAATTAACAAATACAGCAGCTGTATGACCATTGAGAACAGGTACACGGATACACTGTGTTGTAATTACAGGCTCTGTAGCCTTAACGATTTCACCATTCTCAATCTTACCCCAGAGACGAAGCGGCTCCTGCTCACTCTTCTCCTCTTCACCGCCAATGTAAGGAATGATATTACCAACCATTTCAGGCCATTCGTTAAATGTCTTACCTGCACCTGAAATAGCCTGATATGTTGTAGCCACTACAAGCTTAGGGCCAAATTCCTTCAATGCATGAAGTGCAGGTGTATAGCTCTGGATTGAGCAGTTAGGCTTAACCACAATGAAACCTCTTGTTGTTCCGAGACGCTTCTTCTGGTCAGCAATAACTTCCAAATGCTGTGGATTAATTTCAGGAACTACCATAGGAACATCAGGTGTCCAACGGTGAGCACTGTTGTTAGAAACAACAGGTACCTCAGCCTTAGCATACTTTTCCTCAATCGCCTTGATTTCATCCTTCTTCATATTAACTGCACAGAATACGAAATCAACCTGTGGAGCAATCTTGTCTACTTCATCAATATCATAAACGACAAGATCCTTAACAGCTTCAGGGATAGGTGTTGTCATCTTCCAACGGCCTTCAACAGCCTCTGAATACTTCTTGCCGGCTGAACGGCCGCTTGCTGCAACCAGAACAACCTCAAACCATGGATGGTTCTCAAGTAATGTTATAAAACGCTGACCAACCATACCTGTACCGCCAAGGATACCAGCTCTTAACTTGTCACTCATTTGTCAAATCTCCTTAAAATAAAATATCTTTCGCAAGTGTCTTTGTGTGACGTACACTTGTTTTTCCTTAAAGGATATTATCACATAACAGGACAAAATGCAATAGGTAATTTAAATTATTTATTCGTCTTCCTTCTGTGAAGCATTTTCATTCTCAGCTTCAAGTCTGATTTCCTCTAAAATGCTGTCATAGGTTTCCTTTGCTTCTGCTGCAAGCTTGTCAGCCTCGTCATCATTAAGAATCTTCAAATCTCCATCGTAAAGCTCTTCAACTGCAATAGATAAAGGCTTCTTGTTGCCGGCATTTTTAACCATAGGTTCGTCACCTGCAATAATCTGTCTTGCTCTCTTGGATGTAGCAAGAACAACTGAATACCTGCTCTGTACAACAGGCTGTTCGCCCTGCTCTACTGAACTGTTAACAACTTCCATTAATTCTGTGTATGATGGATGTATCATATAATTCCTCCGTTCCACGCCTTAGCGCTTATTAACAAAATTCTTTTAATTCGTTTCTTGTGGTCTCGATAAATTCCTTATTGAGCACCGGCTTATGTTTTGCAGCTCTGACAATACTTACTATGTCCTCAACGCATGTGTCAACATCATCATTTACAACAATGTAGTCATAATCCGCAATGCCCTTGGACTCCTCCACAGCTCTTGTCATTCTCCGGGCAATAACCTCTGCAGTTTCAGTTC
>JBJENU010000041.1:0-3613 GCA_051880355.1 Lachnospiraceae bacterium
TAATGAATGACTCACCATAGATGAACAGTATAATGCACACTACCCCTGCCACAAGCCACAGTGGATTAGCCCTGCTTAGCTGTCCAAGCAAAGTATCCAAATCCTGACCTTGGAAAACGCCATAAAAGGTAAGTCCAATTACCAGTACCAGAAAGAGCACATTAAAAATTTGTCCTCTCTTAGTCCTCATCCTTCAAAACCTTTTCCCTTCCAAACAGAAAAACTGATATCTTATCAAAAAATTTTTCAAAGACTTTATAAATATTGGTTCTCCATGAAATGAACCATAAAACCTCGGCAATAACTATGCCTGCAATAAAATCCACAATGTAGTGCTGCTTTGTAACCTGTGTTGACACACAAACCAGAAGTGCAAACACACATGAAAAAACTTTGTACCACATTGGTATTTTTTTACTTTTTCTGATACCCACAAAACACAGCCACGAAACAAGGCAGTGAATTGACGGAAACAGACACAGCGCAGGGTCCGTACTGTACAGCCAGCGCATCAAATCATTGCAGAATCCCGGTTCCACAATATCCGGGCGGATATTGGTGGTAGGCAGAAGGAAAAAGAATATTCCACAGACTACCCTTGACATAATGTCCGCAGCAACAAATCTGAAGCAGACTTCCCTTCCTTCTCTTCCCACAAGTATATAATTGACAATCCAGAAAATATAACATACAAAATATATAATTACAAATTCCGGAATTACAGGAACTGCTCTGTCTATGTCCAAGGTCAAATCGTACTTTTTCCAGTCAATTGTAATTGCCTGTGCACCAAAGTACACAAGGCAATTAAACACAAAACAACTAATTAGCGGTATTATTGCAAATACAGGACAGATTCTGTCTATATATTTGTTAAAAAAATTTCTCATAATTCACAACCCGCCGGATTACTTTTTAAGGGAAGCAATTCTCTCTGTTACCTGCTCAAGCATCTGTGTATACTTGGCAAGCTTTGCCTTTTCTTCCTCAATCTTGCTTGCCGGAGCCTTGCTTGTAAATTTCTCATTATTAAGCATTCCGTTACATCTTGCAATCTCACCGTTAAGACGCTTTTCTTCCTTGGTGAGTCTTTCAAGTTCCTTATCAATATCAACAAGGTCGGCAAACGGAATGTAGATTACAGCCTTATGAATAACAGTTGACACCGCATCATCGGCAATTCCTGACTTGTCAGCCTGAATTGCCACATCACTTGCATAGGCAAGCGTTGAGAAAAATACCCTGCCCTTCTCAAAAATCTCCCTAACCTGCTCATCCTCTGAAACAACATATACATAGGCCTTACGGCTTGGTGCAACATTCATCTCAGCACGAAGATTACGGATATTCCTGATAGCTTCCTTCATTGTCTCAATTGAAGTTTCTTCCTTCTCAAAGTTCCATTCGTCCTTATATACAGGCCAGCTTGAAATCATAATTGATTCCTCTGCATCCTGCAGGTTACAGAAAATTTCTTCCGTAATAAATGGCATATATGGGTGAAGCAGCTTAAGTGAGTTAATCAAAACAGTCTTAAGGGTCCATATTGCAGCATCCTTGGTTGTATCAGCTTCGTTATAGAGACGAGGCTTAACCATCTCAATGTACCAGTCACAGAATTCTTCCCAGATAAAGTCGTTGAGTTTGGATACAGCAATACCCAGTTCATACTTCTCCATATTATCAGTAACTTCTTTTATAAGGTTGTTAAGCTTGGAGATAATCCATTTATCAGCATCAGTCAGCCTGCTCAAATCAAACTTATGGTCAGCCTCCACTCCGTTATCATTCATCATAATGAAACGTGAAGCATTCCATACCTTATTGGCAAAATTTCTGCTTGCCTCTACTCTTTCCCAGTAGAAACGCATATCGTTGCCCGGTGCATTGCCGGTAACAAGTGTAAACCTGAGTGCATCGGCACCATATTTTTCGATAACCTCCAGAGGGTCAATACCATTGCCAAGGGATTTGCTCATCTTGCGTCCCTGGCTGTCTCTTACAAGACCATGGAACAATACCTTACCAAAAGGCTTTTCTCCCATATGCTCATATCCTGAGAAAATCATTCTGATTACCCAGAAGAAAATAATATCATATCCGGTTACGAGCACATCAGTCGGATAAAAATACTCAAGTTCAGGCGTTTTTTCCGGCCAGCCAAGAGTTGAGAATGGCCAGAGTGCCGAAGAAAACCAGGTATCAAGTGTATCCTCATCCTGTACAAAATGTGATTTGCCACATTTTGGGCAGACAGACGGCATCTTATCTGCAACAACTGTCTCACCGCAGTCCTGACAGTAATATGCAGGAATTCTGTGTCCCCACCACAGCTGTCTTGAAATACACCAGTCTCTTATATTATCTGTCCAGTTAAAATATGTCTTATCCATACGTTCCGGCATAAGCTCAATATCGCCGTTCTTAACAGCCTCTACTGCCGGCTTGATAAGCTCATCCATCTTAACAAACCACTGCTGCTTAATCATTGGCTCAACTGTTGTCTTACAACGGTCATGTGTACCTACATTATGTGAGTGGTCTTCAACTCTTACAAGAAGGCCCAGAGCGTCAAGGTCGGCAACAATTGCCTTTCTTGCCTCATATCTGTCCATACCGGCATACTTTCCGCCAAGCTCATTAATTGTAGCGTCATCATTGAGTACATTAATCTCAGGAAGATTGTGTCTTTTTCCCACTTCAAAGTCATTAGGGTCGTGGGCAGGTGTGATTTTAACAACACCTGTACCAAATTCCATATCAACATATGAATCAGCTATAATAGGAATTTCCTTATTAACAAGAGGCAGCATTACCTTCTTGCCAATTAAATCCTTATATCTGTCATCATCAGGGTGCACTGCAACGGCACTGTCGCCCAGCAATGTCTCCGGTCTTGTTGTTGCGATTTCAAGCATTCTGTCACTGCCCACAATCGGGTAGTTAATGTGCCAGAAATGTCCTGCCTGCTCCTCGTGCTCTACCTCCGCATCAGAAATAGATGTCTTACATACAGGACACCAGTTAACAATCCTTGAGCCCTTGTAGATAAGACCTTTATTATACAGGTTAATAAATACATCACGGACAGCCTTTGAACAACCTTCATCCATTGTAAAACGCTCTCTGTCCCAGTCACATGAAGAACCGATTTTCTTAAGCTGGCTTGTAATTGTTCCGCCATACTCTTCCTTCCACTGCCATGTACGCTTGAGAAATCCCTCTCTTCCCAAGTCAAGCTTATCAATTCCCTCCTCTTTAAGGGCATCAATTACCTTAACTTCTGTTGCGATACTTGCATGGTCTGTTCCCGGAACCCACAATGCTTCATATCCCTGCATCCTCTTAAAGCGGATAAGAATGTCCTGCAGGGTATTATCCATGGCGTGGCCCATATGAAGCTTACCTGTAATATTTGGTGGTGGCATTACAATTGTAAAAGGCTTTTTGTCAGGGTTAACCTCTGCATGAAAATATTTTTTATCAAGCCATTTCTGATAAAGTCTCTCCTCAATATCAGAAGGATTATAGTTTTTCTCTAACTCTTTCTTCATTGTATTTCTTGTATGATGTTTATAGAAGCTATAACAACATACTTCCTTTCTTTTTCTGT
>JBJENU010000042.1:0-3612 GCA_051880355.1 Lachnospiraceae bacterium
CCTGGCCTCTTACGAACATACTTACAATTGGCGTCCTAAAAAGAAGACACACACTTCCTATTATTATCCAGTAACACGTCTCCAGTATAAGTCCGGATTTAAACCCCGGGCTAATCCTGTCATACCTTTTAGCACCACGGTTCTGTGCAATATAAGTTGATATTGATGCAGAAATTCCCTGTTCCGGAATACAGGCAAAATCGTCAACTCTTGTGACGGCATTAAATGCTGCAATGGTTGTAACTCCCAGCCCATTGACCTGACTCTGTATAAGCAGCTTTCCGATTGGCTGGATTGCCTGCTGGAGCGCCGTCGGGCCTCCATAATTAATAACCCTTCTTAAAATTGCCATATCAGGCTTCAATTCATCCTTCCCCGGAAAAATCTCAGGCTGTCTGCCTCTCATATAAATCCCTGCCATAACCGCCGAAACGGCCTCTGCTACCACCGTTGTCACTGCAGAGCATACAATTCCCAGTCTGAAAATTCCCAAAAAAATCAGGTCCAGCACTGCATTGAGGATTGACGAAATCATAAGAAATTTCAGGGGAGTCTTTGAATCACCCACGCTTTTTAATCCTGCTGCCAGCGCATTATAAAAAAATGTAAAAGGCATTCCTATGAAGGTTATTCTAAGATAAGCTACAGTCATACCAAAAATTTCTTCCGGGACCTGCATAAATCCCAAAAGCAACGGAGTTGCCGCTATACATATTCCTGCCATAAAAATGCTTAAAACTCCACCCAGCACAAGAATTGTTCCAAGGCTTTTCCTTATGCCCTCAAAATTCTTTGCGCCAAAAAATTCACTCATAAGAACACCAGCGCCTATACAAAGGCCGGTAATTGCAAGAATTACCAAATTCATTACCGGTGCTGCAATGCCCTCCGCCGCAAGAGCATTTTTGCCAATGAATTGTCCGGCTATTATTGAATCTATGGCATTGTAAGCCAGCTGCAGCCAGTTACCCAGAAGCAGCGGCAACGCATATTTTATTAAATGAACATATGGTTTGCCCACTGTCATATCCGTCATCATTTTTATCATTCCTTCAACAAATTCTACGATAATTATATTACTTTTCCTTAACATTACAATATTGAATACTTATTTTTTGTGTTGTATAATAGTATCATCACAGAAAAAGAGGAATAATTATGGCTGTAAAAAAGCATTTTGAAGTGAATTTAACCACACGCAATCCCGGGTTTATAATGAAGGGTGCCCACTCTCACAGCTGGTATGAGATATTCTGCCTTCAGAGCGGTAGCTGTGAATTGACCATTGGTGACATTGTATGGCAGTGCCGCCCCGGCGCCGTAGCCATTATTGCCCCCGAGGTACCGCACAAAACCTGCTATACCGGTAATACTGAATGTGCAAGGGTCTGCATTGAATTCACACCACAATTTGTACAACAATTCAGTTCCAGCACCACAATTTCAGATTCCTTTAATACCATTACCAATGGTGTATTTCAGCTGTTTGAAAATGACTACATATCCTTTAACCGTTTTCTTAATGAATTATTTGATGAAAAAAATTCAAAAGATGCATTTTCAGACATAGTATGCTCATCCATACTGTGTCAGGTGATTACCATGATTATGAGGAATTTTCAAAAAGCGCCGGATACCATGGAAGCCCATCCATCGGACAACACCATCCAGATGGCACTCCTTTATATGGAGAAAAACTATAACAAAAATATTACCCTTAGTATGCTTGCCGATATGTATCACCTGAATACTTCTTATTTTTCTAAGAAGTTTAAAGCTATATGCGGCACAGGTTTCAAGGAATATCTGACTAATCTTAGAATCATTAATTCGGAGAGACTTCTCCTTGAGACACAGAAAAGCATCACAGAGATTGCATTTCTGTGCGGTTTTGAAAGCAGTAACTACTATGGTGACGCATTCCGCAAAAAGAATAAGGTGTCGCCAAGCCAGTTCAGAAAAATGAAAGGTTTTAATATTTTGGAGTAAACGTATTATGGACAAAAAAATTATTATTTTTTCTCTCATTGCATTTATAGCTGTTATAGGAATAATAGTTGCCGTTACTGCAGGGCATACTGCGCCCCAGCCGGTTACCGGAGAATATACTTCTGTAGAAACCTCACATATGGAGTCTTTGGTTATGGAATCTTCTACCCAGTCAACTTCGGTGCCACAGTCTTCAATAACTGAAACCCACTCACAGACCAGTTCCCATACAGAATCAAACACTGTATCAACATCTGTACCTACCAAACCCGAAGCGCCTTCAACAGTGGAAGACTATCTGTCACAGATGAGTCTTCACGAAAAGGTATGTCAGATGTTCATCGTAACCAACGAGCAGCTTCTCGGGGTTCAAAGTACAGTAACCACAGCTGATGATGCCAGCCGGGTGGCTCTTACACGCTATCCTGTAGGCGGAATAATCTGCTTTGCATCCAACATAGTGGACAGAGCCCAGACAATTGCCCTGACCTCCAATCTGCAGAAATATTCAAAACTCGGATTATTCATATCAGTTGATGAGGAAGGTGGACGTGTTACAAGAATTGCATCAAATCCGGCAATGGGAACCACTCTTTTCCCGGCAATGGGCGAAATCGGCGATGCAAATCAGGTATATAACGTAGGCAAAACCATCGGGCAGGAAATCTCAAATCTGGGCTTCAATCTTGACTTTGCCCCGGTAGCAGACGTTAACTCCAACCCTGCCAACACCGTAATTGGCACCCGTGCCTTTTCAAGCGATGCCAAAACTGCCGCCACACTGGTTTCATCCTGTGTAAAAGGATTTTTAAACAGCCGGATGCTGTGCACACTTAAGCACTTTCCCGGCCACGGGGACACTATGACTGACAGTCACTATGGCGATGCACTTCAGACCAAAACACTACAGCAGCTTGAAGCCTGCGAATTTTTACCATTTAAAGCCGGAATTGAGTCAGGCGTACCATTTGTAATGATGGGGCACATTATGTCACCAAACGTTGAAGACGATAATCTTCCTGCCTCAATCTCCCACTTCTGGGTTACTGAGATTCTCAAAAACAGATTGGGCTTTACGGGAATTGTAATCACCGATGCCATGAGAATGAAGGCCATAACAGACCGCTATTCTTCCGGTGACGCCGCCGTTATGGCAGTAAATGCCGGCATTGATATTATACTTATGCCGGATGATTTGCAGCAGGCCGTTGAAGGCATCGAAAAAGCCGTATCCGCCGGAACAATAAGCGAAGAACGAATCAATGAAAGCGTAAGAAAAATTCTCAGCATAAAAAAAGAGTATGGGATTATCAGCCTACATAAATGAAATCATATAAACAGGAACGCAGAAAATGTCCTTATCTTTAGACATATCCCTGGTATATACAAGATATCTTTTCAAAATGCGCTCCGAAAACTTGTCAGTAAAAACATCCAGCGATTTATGGGTTTTGTATCCGGACGACTTAACCTCCAAAGGAACTATTTTATTTTTTCTTGCAAGTATAAAATCAATTTCATAATTATGCTTTGATGTCTCATTCATAATCGTATGATAAAACAGTTCGCTTCCGCCTGCGGTCAGGCATTGTGCCACCACATTTTCATACAGATAACCCAGAT
>JBJENU010000043.1:0-3604 GCA_051880355.1 Lachnospiraceae bacterium
TAGGAGAGAGTTACCTGGTTTGTACAGAAAAAAGCGCTAGTGGTGATAAACAGCAGAATTTTACAATTGAACAAATTGCGTTCAGAGAAAAAGATGAAAAAGTATCACAACAGGTTAATTATGAGTCTATAATAAAATATGTGACAAGTGAAGATTTTATCAATCCACCAAAGGTTCCAACAACTTATGTGGATAATGAAATTTCTTTGATGAAAACTTCAGAGGAAATTGTTAATTCAAGTGAAAGGATATTTGAAGGATATATCTGGAAAATTCAGTATTTTATTAGAGATTCTAAAATGTATACCTGGTATAGAGTGTTAGTTGATGATACATATAAAGGTACTGAACGAAAAACTGCGATTATCAGTGCAGAAGGTGGAATTGATGATTATATGATGGATGAGCAATATCGTTTGCTCAATTCAGCAGGAATAAATGAAAGAAAAGTATTTAAAGATATGCAAAAACTTGAAGTTGGTAAAAAGTATTTGTTTGCTGTTGGATATAGTGGTGTGAACAACCCCGCTCAATTTGCTTTCTGTTCTGACAACAGCAACGCTCCCGGAGGAGTTGATTACAAGATGATGAAGGAATATCTTAAGAAATAGGAGGCAATAATGTTATGAAACTTTTTATGAAAAAACATTGGAAAATGTTAATTTGTGTTGTAATTTGTTTTGTGGTGGCGGTTGCATATGTTATTATTATAAATTCAAATAAATCCATAATTAGTGAAATACAGACTGCCATTACTGTTGATGAATTTAAAGAATATCTTGCATCAAATAAATTGTCATATGAAACCACAAGTTTTACTGATGCAGAATTTAGAAAATATATCGAAAAAATGAATGTTAGCAAGGAAATAAGTAATTTAGGGCAAGTATTAAAAATAAAAATTACTGATATAATTAAATTCAAAGATTTTGAGATGGAGGCAGAGGCATTTTTTAATGAGAGCGGAAGATTGATAAAATTATATATTGAAGCATACACTCTGAATTGGACTAATCCTAATGCCTGTGGCCCCCAAAATTATAATTATCCGTTATTTAAGTACATACAAAAACTGAGTTGCGCTGAACTTGTACATAGCGGCTTCGATGTATATGATACATTACGTTTTTTTGTAATTAATGATACAAAGGACTGCTTTACGTGGATTAGAGTGGCTGCAGTGGGAGGAAGAAGATATGATAAAAATAGATATGCAGAAGAGTTTATAATTGACATGGATATAATTTCTGATGCTAATAACAGAAACGAAGATATCAAAATTTTAGGCGAGCATGGCAGGTATGAATTTGCAGATGAAGATTATAGGGAAAAATCTCCTTTCCTTAATGCTCACAAGTAGAGGAGGACTAAAGGTGCACAAGACAGCAGATTACAGTAAGTATTCTGCTGTCCTTACTTAAAATTTTATGTAATAAGAAAATAACCGGTGCAATATAATTTAATAAAGTATACCTTGGGGAAGAATATGATTAAGGACATTGTTTTAGGACTGCCTGTAATTACAATTCTTGGAAATTGCCAGGTTCATATAGAAAATTATCGCAACATTTTAGAAATATCCGACTGTAAAATCCGTATTATGACCAAGAAAGGACCAATTACAGTAATAGGCCAAAAGTTACAGGTGGAATACTATAATGAAGATGATTTGGTTATCAACGGATATATTTTAAATGTGGAATTATAGAAATCAGGTGACAGTATGGGAATTGCCGGAAAATTAAAGGGAACAATTACAGTAGAGACCGGAAAAACAGGCTTTGAACGTTTTTTAAATATATGCAGGGCCAACAAAATAGCAATTTTTAATATTGAGACAATAGAAAATAAGAACTTGTTCAGAATGAATGCCAGGGATTTTAAGCTTCTAAAGCCTATTGCAAAGAAAACAGGCTGCAGATTTAAAATAATAAAAAAATCAGGCATTCCTTTTTTACTTTTCAGATATAGAAAACATTATTGTTTTTGCATCGGAATGGAACTGGCTTTTATAATACTGTATGTTTCCACACTTTTTATATGGCAGATTGAATTTGACGGCAATATGGAACTTACGGACAACGTGCTTCTTAAATATTTATCAACTATTGATGTCAATGTGGGAATGAAACAGAGTGATGTAAATTGCAGCAAAATTGAAGAGTATCTGAGAAAAAATTATAATAACGTAACGTGGGCTTCGGTGGAGCTTGCCGGAACAAAAATTATTGTACATATAAAAGAAAATGACGGCTTTAATAAAGATAACGCAACCGGACACAGTGGCGACATTGTTGCGGCTTATAATGGGGAAATTGTGTCAATAATAACACGTAAAGGTACTGCAAAGGTTAAGACAGGTGACACTGTAAGTAGCACAGATGTACTTGTAAGTAGCGAAGTAATTGTGTATAATGACAGTAAGGAACCAATAGGCAGTTTTACTGTTGATGCAGATGCAGATATTCTGATTAAGACACAGCTTACATATCAGGACAGTCTGCCTGCCTGTTATGAATATAAGCTGTACACAGGTAATACAAAAGACTACTTCAGGCTTACGGTGTTTGACAAAACTTTTGAAATCGGCGGCCTTTTTGGGAATTTTGACAGCTGTGATGAAAGTCTTGTGGAGGAGCAGCTAAAGCTTAATGACAGCTTTTACCTCCCTGTAAAATTAGGCAGGAAGCAAAGTATTGAATATATATCTGAATTTGGCACATACACTGAAGAGGAGGCTAAGGAGCGCCTGTTGGAAAATCTGGCTGTATATCTTCAAAAACTTGAGAAAAAAGGTGTGCAAATTATAGATACAAGTGTTACAATGGAAAGTGGCAGTAATATGTATACAATGGCGGGAATGATTACAGTTATATGTTCCGCATTTGATTAAAGAGGTATTTAATGAGTGTAATTGAAACTATAGTTGATATGCCAATGCAGCACGAGCGCAATGTATTTGGCCAGTTTGATGAATATGTAAAGAAGATAGAGAAAGCTCTCAGGGTGACGATAATTGCAAGGGATTCCAAGGTTAATGTAGTTGGAGAGCAGGTTAATGCCAGGCGTGCGGTGAAGGTTCTGGAGAGCCTTCTTGAACTGTCAAGGCGTGGCAATACAATAACACAGCAGAATGTTGATTATACGCTGTCACTTGTTATGACTGATAAGCAGGAGGCAATCCTTGATATTGATTCAGATATTATCTGCAGGACAATTCAGGGTAAGCCTGTTAAGCCTAAGACACTGGGGCAGAAAAATTATATTGACCTTATTCGAAGCAGAATGATTGTATTTGGTATAGGACCTGCCGGTACAGGTAAAACCTATCTTGCAATGGCTATGGCCATTAACGCATTTAAGAATGATGAAGTGGGAAGAATTATTCTGACCCGTCCGGCAATTGAGGCAGGTGAGAAGTTAGGCTTTCTTCCGGGTGATTTGCAGAGCAAGGTTGACCCTTATCTGAGGCCTTTGTATGATGCACTTCATCAGATTATGGGTGCGGAGAGCTTTATGAATAACATGGAGAAGGGCCTGATAGAGGTTGCACCGTTGGCATATATGCGCGGACGAACTCTTGATAATGCTTTTATTATCCTTG
>JBJENU010000044.1:0-3589 GCA_051880355.1 Lachnospiraceae bacterium
ATGTTCGTTAGGATTGTGGGAGTACGAAGTAGGTCACAATCCGTTTAATCCCATTTAAGGGGTTTTGACACCTTAATTAATATTAGTATTGTCAGGCACAATCTCAATATGCTTGTCAAAAATATCCAATGCATAAGCGCAAAGACACACACCGTCCGAGCGAAGGTCTCTGCCATACTTGGTGTCTCCTGCTATGGGACATCCAATGTGGGCTAACTGGGCGCGTATCTGATGAAATCTTCCGGTGTGAAGGTGGATACGCAGAAGTGTTCCTTTCTCACCGTTGATATCTCTGTGTCCAATTACCTGGTAGTCAAGCTTTGCAATTTTTGACTGAGGCAGTTTTTCATCGGTTATAACTGCCTTTTTAGCATCAACATCCTTGTAAATGTAATTTTCAAGGGTTCCACTTTCCTGCGGCATTTCACCGTAGACAAGGGCATAATATTTTTTATTCAGTGTGTCATTGCGCATTTTTGCAGATAATTTTGCAGCCATTTCCCTGTTCTTGGCAAAAAGCACAAGACCCTCCACAGGTCTGTCAAGGCGATTAATTATGGCGGCATAGGTCTCCTCGCCTTTGGACTTGCGATAGGCAAGCACCTGACTTACAAGGTCAGGTGAAAAGCTTCTGTCACTTTGAGAAAGCTCGCCTGCCTTCTTGTGGCAGACGAGCATATCTCTATCTTCGTATACTATTTTTAACATATTAAGCCTCAGTTTTTCTCTTCAGACAAAGCTGCTTCCTGCATTACTGCACCGGCTACTGCCTCTTTGGCGGCTGTCTCATCAAGGCCTGTCACATTGATGTTACGTGTTACCTTGGCATCATATGTATTGGCCTTCATAATTTCCGTAATGTCAAGACCTGTGGTCTCTTTTACGGCTGCTATTGTCTGTGCAAGAACATTAGGAACATAAGCTCCCATTGACGATACGCCGCTCTGGCCGTTGCCGCTGTCAATAATTGTAACCTTATCGATAGTAGCAAGAGGCTCTGCAATGGCCTTAGCCATCTCAGGAAGAGCATTTACAATCATTTCCATCATAGCTGCCTGACCGTATTTCTTCATGGCTTCAGCCTTCTTCTCAAGAGCTTCAGCCTCGGCAATACCCTTGGCTTCAATAGCCTTAGCTTCGGCTTCACCCACTTTTCTGATACCTTCAGCTTCCTGAGCCTTAGAATAAAGGTCTGCGTCAGCCTGAAGCTTTCTTGCTTCTGCTTCCTTCTCCCTCTCGAACTTCTCAGCTTCAGCCTTACGCTGTCTCTCAAAAAGCTCTGCCTCAGCATTCTGCTGGCGGGCAAACTTCTCAGCCTCAGCCTTCTTCTTAATCTGAGCTTCCAAAGCCTGCTCAGTAACTTCAACTTCCTTACGCTTCAATTCAATCTCACGTTCCTGCTTGGCGATGTTAGCATTAGCAGTTGTGATTTCAATTGTTTTACGCTGTTCCTCTTTCTGAATCTCGTAAGCTGCATCAGCTTCAGCCTTCTTAATATCAGATTCCTTCTTAAGTTCAGCCTGCTTAATAGCAAGCTCATTCTGACGTTCAGCAATTGCTGTGTTGGCAGCAACCTGTGCATCGTTGGCTTCCTTCTGGGCGTTAGCCTTAGCCTTGGCAATTTCCTTCTCACTCTCAGCTCTTGAGATAGCAGCATTCTTCTGAATCTTAACAATGTTATCTACACCTAAGTTCTCAATAACGCCATTGCCATCAACAAAGTTCTGAACATTGAAGCTTACAATGTCAAGACCCATCTCTCCAAGGTCAGGTTCTGCATTCTCTTTTACAAGGTTAGCAAACTTCTGACGGTCAGATACCATCTCCTCAAGATTCATCTTACCAACAATTTCTCGCATATTACCTTCGAGAACCTCTCTTGCAACCTGTGCAATGTAGTCAGGCTTCCTGTTAAGGAAATTCTGGGCAGCAAGTGCAAGCTTATCAGGCTTATCACTTATCTTAACATTAACAGCCGCATCAACATTAATATTGATGTAATCTGCTGTAGGAACTGCATTACTTGTTTTCACATCGATAGGAATAAGCTGTAAGCTGAGCTCATCCTTCTTCTCAAGGAAAGGAATCTTAATTCCCGCCTTACCGATAAGCACCTTTGGCTTCTTACGAAGACCTGAGATAATGTAGGCCCTGTCCGGTGACGCCTTCACATATCCGGTTGCAAGGATAACAAGAATTACAATTGCTACAGGAATAATAACGTATAAAATTTCTGGCATAATAACCTCCTTAATAATTAATTATTATCTTTCTGACAATTTAATATTACCACAAAAACTGACAGGAAACAACAATTTTTGTGCTACTTGGGGTGGAGAGTTGCAACCTATACTAGCATATGCCGCTTATTTCTCAAGATATTCCTTCATCATCTTGTAATCAACTCCTCCGGGAGCGTTACTGTTGTCAGAACAGAAGGCAAATTGGGCTGGGTTTCCCGGCTGGTTTTTACCTATAGAAAATGAATCTTTAACCCAATTTGTGGCAAAAAGATATTTCTCACCTATTTTCAGCTTTGTTGCATTTTTTATAACGTTACAGGTTGTTATGCCATTTGAAGCAAGCAGCCTTAATTGAGCATCTACATCGTACTCATCATTTGCGCCCTCCACATATATTAAAAAGCTTGATAAATTCTCACCCTTATAAATTTTCCTAACATCTACACTATATACGGTGTACAATTTAACTCTTTTCATATCATCAACGTCTGGTTGCACACTTGTTAATGTTTCCGGATCCAATAAATAAAACTGAATACTATACACGGTTCCCTCATAAATATTCTCAGCAGCATCAACAACAGCCTGCGGTGATTTTGCCATTTCAAAATCATCATCGATATAATTAAAGCTTACTTTTTGTGGATTTGCAAATTCATCTCCGGAAAGATATTCCTGCATAACACCATAATTAATCCCATTGCATAAGTTGCTGTTATCTGAGCAAAAAGCAAATTGCTGTGGATTATAAATACCATCAAAACCATTTTTTGAATTTGTAGTTACAAATAAATATGTCTTACCAGCCACTAACGTTGTTACTTCACTCGGTACAACCCTATAATCTATTCCGGCTTTATTTAGAACTTTAACCTGCTCATCTATACCATATTCATTCGTACCGCCTTCTACACGTATCTTTCTAACCTCTTTCTTGTCACCTTTATAAGTCTTTGTCACTTCAATCTCATATATGGTGTATAATTTAACATCTGCTTTGCCATAATGTTCAAAACCACGCTCTCCATTTTTATCCGGCATCATTGTGCTTGTATTTAACGTATCAAAATACACTTTAGTTACTTTGCCTTCATATACATTGTTGCCACGTTTTTCAATATTTCCCGGGTTGCTATAACTGTCGTAATCAAAGCTAATTATTTTTTCCGTTATATTAATTGTTTCCTTAGAAATCGTAGAACAGCCTGTAAATAAAACTAATATTGTCAATACTAATACTAAAATTTTTCCATATTTCATGATACTTACTGCCTCCTGCCATCTCACGCATCTTATTTCTCCAGATACTCCTTCATCATCTTGTAATCAACTCCTCCGGGAGCATT
>JBJENU010000045.1:0-7791 GCA_051880355.1 Lachnospiraceae bacterium
TCATATGGTCAAGGAAAATAATATCAAAATGCTCCTTTGCCACAAGCTCGAGACATTCTCTTCCCGATGCCACATCAGTAACCTGTATTTTGGTACGCTTAATCAGACTCCTGAACACAAGTCTGTTAATGTCATTGTCATCAACAACAAGGACTCTGGCATCCGGTGCCGTAAACTGACATTCGTATACATAATCCTCTTTTATTGTATTTATCCTGCTCCTGTAGTCACCTACAGGCTCATCCTTTATTACTTCCTGCTTTAGGACAAAACTAAAGGTACTTCCAACGCCATACTCACTGTCAACCTCAAGTTCACTGTCCATCATATGAAGCAAATCACAGGCAATGCTGGTGCCAAGTCCTGTTCCCTCAATATTCCTGTTATGCTCCAGGTCAATTCTTTCAAAGCTCTTTCCAAGCCTTGACAAGTCCTCCTTCTTAATGCCGATACCGGTGTCGGCTACGGCAAACTTAAGAAAAACATACTTATCTTCTCTTCCCGTAAGCTCCACTGAAAAAGTAACTCCGCCCTTTTTGGTGTACTTAACTGCATTGCCGAGAAGATTAATAAGAATCTGTCTTATCCTTACATCATCACCATAGAGCGTGTTAGGAATTTCAGGGTCAATATTAATGTTAAACTCAAGACTTTTTTCAACGGTCTTAATATAAATAGAATTAATTACATCGTTAACCATGCTGTCAAACTCATACTGTGCACGCACAATTTCAAGCTTACCCGATTCAATTTTGGAGCTGTCAAGAATATCGTTGATAAGACTTAAAAGCAGGTTGGATGCAGACTTAATATTATTGGCATAATTCTTTACCGACTGCTGCTTGCTTTCCCGCAGAATCATCTCATTCATACCGATTACCGCATTGATTGGAGTCCTGATTTCATGGGACATCCTTGCCAGAAAGTCCGCCTTGGCCTTGTTGGCAACTTTGGCAATAACCATCTGACGCTCCATCTCAATGGCATGTGTAGCATTCTGTGTAACGTCGTTGACAATATACATATAACCGTAAGCAATATCCTTACGCTTCATATACTTTTTATCAACTTCATAGATATTGCAGTTCAAAGCCAGCTGCAATTTGTTGTCAAAACGCTCTTCCAGAAGCCTCAATGTAGCTTCATCGCAGGTCTGATTCTCACCGATGCCAAAAATCTCTTTAAAACGCCTGTTCTCATAAATTACGTTATCCGTAACACCGATAACGACAATGCCCTGGGCTACCTCATCAACAATTATGTCCTTGGCTACGGATAAACTGTCAAGCAGCGAATACTTAATTACACAAATCATAAGGCAGATTGTTCCAATCAGATATCCCAGATGCGTGGTATCATATCCTCCCGTAATTCCGGAGAAAAACAAACCCAGTCCCACAGCAGATATGATAATAATAAAATCAAGATATTTGGCACAGGTTTTCTCTGATTTGGTTCTTAATTGCCTTCCTTTTACAATACTAAGTACAAGGCCTACAGTCAGATATATGAATAATATAAATGTGTAAAGATAGTAAATTACTCCATGTCCAAAAACAAGGTGTGGAAACAAACCATCATATGTATAATTAATTGTAGAATAAAAAAGGTCGTGCTTATCACATGAGAGCACCAGAAATACTATTGCCGTGTGGAAAAGCATCAGACATATCTGAAACCACTTTGGTATAGGAACTTTATAATACTCGCATATAAACAGAAACATTCCCAGCATGATGTATGGCTTGCCCAGATATATAAACTTAACTGCCATAAGGGCTGTCTCCCTGCTTACCGCCTGCATCTCGAATAAGTATCCCACAAAATCAATCAGGGCTGCAATAAGAATAACCAGAAGAAAACGTTGCAGCTTTGACGGTCTGTGCATAAGAATTGCTATTGTGCCCGCAAACATCAGGGCAATTCCCACATATTGCAATACTATCAGAAAATCATACATAGGCACACCTCTCACACTTTACATCGTTGATAATAATATATCACATTATTATAAAAATTACTATTGCTTTTTTTAATATTCAATGATATACTACACATAAACTCTTTGCACTGCATATACTACAGTACAATCTGAGCAGGCCGGGATTTACCTGGGGCCGGGTCGCACAAGCGACAGTGGATTCTCACATCTGCGGGACAGTAGCTACTTGTTACTGAATTCGTGGGTGTATTTTTTTACTCTTTTTTCAGGAATTCCCCCTATATTCAGTTAGTGCCATAGACGTATTACTTATTTTTTGGAGGTAAATATTTATGGAAAACGAATTTGAAAAAACTGCTGTCAGAGTTTCTCTGGTAAGTATCATTGTCAACACACTGCTGTCCGGCGGCAAATTACTTGCAGGTATTTTTGCCAGCTCCGGTGCCATGATAAGTGATGCGATTCATTCCGCATCAGATGTTTTCAGCAGCATAGTTGTAATGATAGGAGTTAAGATTTCAGGCAAACAGCCGGACAACGAGCATCCCTACGGTCACGAGAGAATGGAATGTGTGGCTGCCATAATTCTTGCAACTATTCTTGCGGCCACCGGCTTGGGAATCGGATACTCTGCTTTTATGACAATTATTTCAGGGGATTATGAATCCATCACAACTCCCGGCATTGCGGCACTGATTGCTGCCATTGTCTCAATTATCGTAAAAGAAGCAATGTTCTGGTACACCAGGATTAACGCCCAAAAAATTGATTCACCTGCCCTTATGGCAGATGCATGGCACCACCGCTCTGACTCACTTTCTTCTATCGGTGCCTTAATTGGTATTGCCGGAGCAAGACTTGGCATTGCTGTTCTTGACCCCTTTGCCAGCTTTATAATATGCTTTTTCATTGAAAAAGCTGCCTATGATATTTTTATGGACGCAATCAACAAAATGGTTGACCATGCATGTGATAAAGACACGGAAAACGCCCTCAAAGCCTGTGCTATGGCACAACCCGGCGTTGAAGGCGTAGATTTAATACAGACAAGAATTTTCGGAAACAAAATATACGTTGACCTTGAAATATGTGCCGATGGCAATCTTTCACTTACAGAGGCCCACAACATTGCTGAGCAGGTTCACGACTCCATTGAGAGAGAATTTCCTAAGGTTAAGCACATTATGGTCCACGTTAATCCCCTTTAGGTCTCATAAAAAATACAGATACCAGCATACTCAGGAATTCTGACACAATAAAGCTTGACCATACAAGCCACATCATTTTGTCGTTTTCCCTTGCCACAATGCAGAATACCCAGACCAGCGGAAGTATCAGCAGGCATTGCCGCAGTAATGATACAATCAGTGACTGTAACCCCTTTTCCGTTGCCTGGAAAACGCCCTGCAGAGCCACATTTATACCGGCAAACACGAAGCTTATTGATATAATCCTTGCAGCACTTATGAACATATTTCCTGTTACGCTCTCAAGTCCGAAAAGACCGGCAAGTGGTGCTGCAAGGATTTCAAGTGCCACAGTTCCGCAAAGCATAATAATTGTGGTGTATGTAAGTCCCCATTTTACACCCTGCTTTACTCTTACTGCATTACCCATTCCATAATTAAACGATACTATTGGTGTTATGGCATCTCTGAGTCCGAATGCAGCAAACAGAATAAACTGCTGCACCTTATAATACATTCCGTAGGCCGTAACTGCCGACTCACTCACAGTTCCAAGAATAAGGTTCAGTGCGTATGTCATAACCGACATCAGAGCCTGGGCAATTATGGCAGGCAGACCTATCATATATATTTCTTTTATAATCTGCTTTTCAGGTCTCAAATATTTGAAACCATTGTCTATTTCCCTGTTTACCCTGAAATGAAAAATAAATGCCAGCAGGAAAGACACCGCCTGACCTATAACTGTGGCATATGCAGCTCCCTCAACACCCATTGCCGGGAAAACTGACATACCGTATATAAGAACAGGGTCAAGGATAATGTTGACTACTGCTCCTGCAATCTGCGCAATTGTGGAATAAAAGGACTTTCCCGTTGACTGGAGCATCTTTTCAAAAACCGAAAAGAAAACAATTCCTGCTGATGCAACACAGCAGATTCTCAGATAATTTACTGCCATCTCAATTACTATTGCATTTTCCGACTGACTTTCAATATAAAATCCCGCGCCGAATATACCGAATATGAGAAAAACCACATAAATTACAGCTGCCAGAAATATTCCGTTTCCGGCTACTTTATTGACTTTTCTACTGTCGCCCTGTCCAAGACACCGGGACAGCTGTGCTCCCATGCCAACGCCTGTGCCAATACTCACTGCCACCATAAGCATCTGTACGGGGAAAGCCAGCGTCAGTGCATTAAGTGCAAGTTCTCCAACATCTTTAATGCCGCCTACAAATGCACTATCCACAATATTATATACTGCCTGTAACATCATTGACAGTATCATAGGTATTCCCATTGACAGCATTATCCTGCTTACCGGTTCAGTTGCCATCTTGTTTTTTGCTTCGTTACTCATTTTTATCCTCCTGAAAATAAAAAGGCGCAAATCCACAATCTGGATTTACGCCATAAGCTACTCGATTAGAAAAATATTAATTTGTTTTCTACCTGAACCATAATATCACATTTTTTTTGCAGAAGTCAAAGGATTTTTTTATCTGCCAGCTTCATAATATTTTTCCAGCCCGGGCAGAATACATAGTAGGCAATCATACAAATCATTCCAAATGCAAAACTGATTGGATAACACAGCATCACCCACGTACCGTCAAACGCAGTGGTAATTAAGTATGCGGTTGGTACTCTCACTGCCCACAGCATTAATACATTGACCACCGTTGTATATTTTACTTTGCCAAGACCGTTTACAATACAGATAATTCCGTTGAATATTGCATACAGCCACTGGGAAAGCAGCATTACAAAAACATAGCGGCTGGCATACATAAGAATCATCTCGTCTTTAGTAAAAAGCCGCAATATAGGCTCTCTTACTGATATGAACATAAGGCCGAAGCCAAGTGTTATAAGGCCTGATATTACCGGAATTTTCAGATGTCCCTGTTTAAGCCTGCTGTAGTTTCTTGCTCCGTAATTCTGCCCTGAAAAAGTTGTCGCCGCCGATGAAAGTGCGGTGATTGCTATATTGGTAAGGCCGGTGATTCTGCCTGCCACAGCATTACCTGCCATAAATACTGAGCCCTGGTCATTTACCATTGTCTGCAAAACCATATGTCCGAATGAATAAAGTGAGTTGTTAAGACCTATGGGAATACCTATTGCAACAATATTTTTAATCTCCTCGCCGTCAAAGCCCCGAGGAATCCATGAAAGTCCCACATCCGGAAATTTTTTGCGGATATAGATAATACTTACAGCCCAGGAAAGATACATAGCCAGAATTGTTGACAGTGCAGCTCCTCCTACGCCCCAGCCAAAGCCTGCCACAAACAGCAAATCAAAAATAATGTTGGCAACGCAGGATACCACCAGAAACCACAGGGAAGCCCTGCTGTCTCCCATACCCCGCATGATACCCGCATTCATATTGTAACCAATGTTGCCCAGCGTCCCTGCAAATACAATTCTTGTATAGACAACGGCCTCCTCCATGGTATCAGCCGGCACACGCATCAGTTCAAGAATCTGTGGTGTCAGAATCCAGCCCAGCACACCTATAGGTATTCCGCATATATACACAAAAAATATGGAGGTTTTACATACATCCTTTAATTTATCATGCTCTCCTGCTCCAATATACTGTGATACCAGAATCGATACTCCCGTACCTATTCCCAGAAAAACGCACAATAGCACTTCAACAGGCTGTGAGCTTGTTCCCACTGCTGCCAGTGGGGTACTGTCACAGAAGTTACCTATAACAAGAGTATCTACTGTTGTATACAGCTGCTGAAGAATATTGCCAAGCACAATTGGTATGGCAAACAATAATACATTCCGCATTATTGGTCCCGTTGTCATATCAATTTTCTTACTCTGCGATGCCATTTCTCTTTTCATCACCTCCGGCTTTACTCCTAAGATGCTTCTCAAATTCTGCTTCAAATTCCAATTCCTCTACAGAGCCCGGGGCAGGCAAAGCTATCATTCTTCTCTCCCAGGATGACAGGTATGCTGCATTGGAAATCAATAGACTATTGCGTCCCTCTCTTCCGTCTGCAATGCTTTTGCCCCTGCCAAGGCACTCATCCACAAAAGCCTGAATAATCCTGCGGTAAGGTTCTTTCTCCTTTTGCAAAATTATCTCAGTCCACGAACCCTTTATCTTCCTGAAATAGTCCCCGGAATTCATTCTATATTCACGCTCACTGCAGCCCAGCTCCGGCTCAAGCTCTCCGATTCTTAACACACCGTTTTCGCAGACCAGCATAGCTTCTTCAAGAGATATCTCAAGCCGGTTAACCCCCGGTGCATCACCTGTAGATGTAACAAATGTGCCTGTTGCCCCATTGGCCCACTCCATATACACCGTTGCATCATCCTCAACTTCAATATTATGAAAACGGCCCTCGTGACAAAAAGCCTGAACACTTACAGGCATTCCGCATATCCACTGGAGCAGGTCAAAATTGTGGGGACACTGGTTGAGAAGTACGCCGCCTCCGTCCTTATCCCACGTGGCATGCCACTTGCTGGACGTATAATAACCATCAGGTCTGTACCAGTCTGTGACAGTCCAGTTGACCCGCTTTAATTCTCCGTATTTTTTACCTGCAACAATATCCTTTAGCTGCATATACACAGGTGATGTCCTCTGGTTAAATACCATGGAAAAAACTTTGCCTGCCTTATCAGCCGCCTCCTCCATCACTCTTGCCTGACGGCTGTACACCCCCGACGGCTTATCACAAAGCACATTAAGACCATTCTTAAATGCCCTCACCGCCTGACTTTCATGGGCATAATGGGGAGTGGCAATAATCACACCGTCAGCTTCTATTTCTTTTCTCTCAATGGCCTCAAAAAGCAAATCTGCCGTGTCATACACAGGCAGCCCTTTTTCAATGGAAGGCATAAGCAATTCCCTGTATTCGTCCCTGACTCTTGTAATTGCCACAAGCTCTGCGCCTTTTATCTTTCCGTCCTGAATCAGTCCGGCATATTTGCTTCCCATATTTCCAACGCCAATTACAGCAATTTTCATAAGCTCTCTCCTTCCGCCTGCATATATTCTTTAACGCTATTATAACAAAAAAATCTGTACTCTCATACAGATTTTTTCGTCAGATATATAAATTTCTTTGATTTTTTATTTAAACGCATTTTCAATAATATCCTTGGCCATATTCTCCTGCTTCAGCTCATCAATCCTGTTGTTCTCAACGGTGCTTATAATATATGACCTTGTGGGAGTTTCGCTGACTTCAATTGAAAAAATCACCCAGCCGAGGTCGTTTAAAAGCTTTGTGAACTCCTCCATAAAAAATCTTGTAATATTCTCAAGTATTGGATTCAGCGTGGTAAACGGCTCAAAATCATTAATAAACTTGTTCTGGTATTTACCCAGATAATTCTCAACTGCCTTTTCCACCTCGTTGAACATTACGAAATTATCCTGTTTTTTAATGGTGTATAGGACAATTTCCCATGTGTGGGGGTGGGACTCGCCCATTTTACCGTCAATGTAAATGGCATGGCTGGCGTTGAGGTAAAAATTAAATTTATACTGACTGTAACGCATATTCCTTCTCCAAACTAATTATCAAAAAATGAACTGATTTCAATGTCAAGCTCAGGTGCACCTTCCTGGTATTCCTGCTCAAAGCTGTCGTAAATATGATTTACAAAATC
>JBJENU010000045.1:7891-17121 GCA_051880355.1 Lachnospiraceae bacterium
CCTGCTCAAAGCTGTCGTAAATATGATTTACAAAATCCTTTGCATCCTCTCTGGTTCCGTTAAGCAGCACAATGAGAAATACATCTTCCTCCCAGAGGCAGGACACGCAGCCCTTCCTGTTAGTCCTGTCAAGAAGCACAGCAATCTTAAGCAGCTCATCATCACTGCCGGTATGAATCTTAACCCTGCAGCTTGCTTTTTTCTGTTCCGGCGTCATAACGCCAAGAATGGCAAGCATGGTCTTTTTAGAGAGAAATCCACAATTTTTATCATTCATCTCAAGTTCCTGACCACGCATTTTTTCTGTCTCAAGAGTCTCAATCTGAAGTCTGTTTTGTGTCATCTCTGCCTTCATATCATCAATCTGTTTGATAAGACGCTTCTTTGCCTGAAGCTGGAAAAATGTCAGTGCCATGCAGGTCAGGGCAAAAAGTACGGAATACAGGCTTACGTGCTGAATCAGCAGATTAAATTTGCCCTGCTTTTCAACGTAATCTTTCCTGCTGCAAATCGCAAGTGTTATTTCCTTTTCTCCTGCTTTCCCGGTTACGGATGATACAAGATATGTTCTTTTGTCTGATAATTCCGCAGTAAAATTGCATCTTACTTCACCCTGCCCATATGTCACGTCAGGCGCGCCAAAATACCTGTCGTAGGAAGTATCCTTAAGCTGGCTGGTGGTAGCCTTGTCTTTTGCGAATATTATCTCTCCATCGACAGCCACCACGCAATAAACACTGGCAGAGGTGTCAAAACCTGTTTTAATATTCTCAACAAGCACATTCTCGTCTATGGTGCCGTTTTTTGTGGACATAGCCATATATTCCCCTGCCTGTGTCAGGGTTCTTTCACGATATAATGTAACATTCTCATTTTTACAATTAACTGCATCGTATATAAGAAGTGTGGCAAATATAACGGACAGCACAACAGCCCCATAAAAATATCCGGCTTCTTTTCTTTTTAGCAACTTCATTAACTATTACTCCACATATATTTTTGATTTTATCTTCTTCAACAGGCCTGTAAACGCCTTAAAATCATTGCGTATAACCTCTTTGCAGGCTTCCTTCTCCTGGGCAAAGGATTTGGTTCTCCATGAGCTTACACCTTCAATACTGTTAATAATTCCTGCAAATCTGAACCAGTACATTATGAAGTTAAATAACGGCAACACGAAAATGTACAAAATCCTTTTTGCATAGAATTTCAGCAGTTCCCTGTCCCACCGTATATAAGAACAAATATTGCAGTAATACAAAAATGCCGACAAAACATAGAGTATATAAATTACACCCACCGAAATGGCAATATAGCTGAACGGATAATTCATAAATGCCAGACACAGCAGTGCGAAATACCAAATCATTCTCGGGAAAGCAAAGGTGTGGTCAAAAAGCATTGCCCTTGTCTTAAAGTTAGTTATAAACCCAAACAGCCTTTTCTTTTTCTGCGGGAACATATGAATTACCTCAAGCTCGCCGCGCTGCCAGCGCTGTCTCTGGACATACAGCTGTCCAAGGCGTTCAATGGGGTCAACGTAAAAAAGCGCCTTCTCGCATATGTCAATCTTCTTATGAAGATTATATCTTACCTGCATTGTTACATGGGCATCCTCACATAAGGTCTCCGTATTATACAGCTGTGTCTTCAAAATTGTGGACTTTCTGAACGCGGAAAAAGCTCCTGACAAAGTAAAAATTCCATTGATTTCCGACTGGAAATTGCGCCCTGCAAGAAATGCCTGGGCATATTCATAAAATTCCACATTCTGAAGAATTCTCTTCCCAAAGCCTTTTGTCTTCTTAATAAGCTCCGGGTCTGTAAGCACCGAGCCTGTCATACAGTGGATTTCTTCATGTGCCTCAAATCTTCTGATTAACTGCTCAAGTGCCTGTTCATGGAATCTTCCGTCACTGTCAATATGGACAATGTACTTGCCTTCACTGTTAAAAAGTGCCATATTAAGGGCTTTTGACTTACCCTGCTGGGCATTGAGCCATGTCATATTAAGCTCAGGATGCTCCTGCTGATATCTGGTGTAAATCTCAAAGCTATTGTCAGGTGTATGATTATTAACCAGCATTATATCAATCTTACTTGTAGGATATGTGCCTGTTCTTATGGATTCAAGGCACATCTCAAGTGTGGACGACGAATTATATACAGGAATGATAAGGGAAATATCAGGATAATATTTAAGCGGCGGATCATTTCTGTACTTTCTTTTCTTTAATACTAATACTATAAAACTTCCTATGGCAGGCACTATTTCAACCAGAAGCGGTATTATAACCCATGCCATCCAGAAAACTATCTCATTGGACAGAATCTTCATTACGCCTTGCATAACTAAATCCTCCTATCCTCTGCCTGATTATCTGCGCCCTTGTAAACACAATATAGTAAAGTGCTACTGAAAGTGCATAGAACACCAGTCTTCCAATGATTGTGTGGGCAATAAAGTAGGCACTGCTGCCCCAGAAGTACACACTCATACAGATTATAAAAATTCTTACTATGTTGGACAGAAAAATTCCTATGCAGCCCACAATGCCAAGCACTATTCTCTGTCCCACTGAGTAAACCCTGAAAAACATCAGCAGTGATACATATGCCATCATCTCAATAACGCCTGCACATTCATAATCAATGTAAAGGGATATTGATGTGTTGTTGGCTGGTGTGGTAACAAACAAAATGCTGTATTCATTGTACGACTCAAACATTCCCGTAAGCTTTCCCACAACACCTGTTGCCGATGCCACAAGCTGTGTGAGTGGCGTAATTACCAACGGCTGCACAAGTATCATCATAAATATAAAAATACCTACACTGCCCCATATATAGTAAAAATATCGTGTTTCAGCCTTATGAAAAACATGAAGAAAGTAAAGCCACAATATTATGCCAACTATTACGAATAAATTCATGCCTTGCTCTTCTTTCCTTTACAAAGTACTGCAACACAGCCCACAATCAGAATACAAAGTGCTATGCCAAGTACAGGGTTTGTGGAAGTTCCTATAATTACAACTGCCTCCGGTCCAATATTAGGGCTGTAAAACTTAATCTCAGCACCGTTGCTGACAGCTGACTTGTCAATATTGTAATACTGTAAAAGCTTATCAAGATTAACTGCAACCTCAAAGGCGTCACCCTCATGGCCCGGAACAATTGTCACGGCAACATCGCCAAGAGTCATCTTTGCATCACCAACTGCATAAAAACCAAGATTAGTATGAATTCCTTCTTCAAGGTTATAAACCGATGAATCCCAGTTAACTGTTCCGTCGCTGTTCTCATACCTTATACAGAATGCTCTTTCCTCGCCGTTAATTGTGATATTCAGCATATCAAGAGGTATCTGATTATGATATGTCTCACACATATTGACGTGAATATACAGATTCTCATCATCAATAAGAAGCTTACCCACATGATGCTCAATAATATATTCTCCGTGCTGGTTCCAGCTTCCATAAGTAATAAGCGTAGCCGGTACATCCTGCCAGTCATCATAATAACCGTCAATTACAATGTCGGTTTTAGTAACCTCTGTATCCTGTTTAGGGTCATCCATATCTTCAGGTTCCGTAGGAAGAACAGGTGGCACATCTTCAGGCTTTTCTTCTTCCCCTCCTGTCTGTGCATCACCAAGCTTAGTTCCCACAAGCTCTAAAACACAGCCGTTAGACTCAACACGGACTGCAACGCCATCGGTTTCAACAGGCTTTGGTTCTGTTGCAGGTTCATTGCCCTCAGTGGTAAGCAGTGCCTGAATCGGAATTGCCACCTCCCACTGATATCTTCCGTCCTCGCGAAGAACCTTTCCTGATGCACCCGGTATGTCACTGTACCACGAATTGCGTACGCCCACAGGTGCAACACCGTCAACGTAGAGATAACTTTCCCTTGTAAGAACAACCTGCTTCACAGTGTCATTGACCTTGAAGAAAAGTGTGGGATAACGTGTCTCCCATACCTGTGAGTCACTTTCCTTCACATACATATAGACATATGTGTCATCAAAGACAACAGATATCTTTTCGTACCACCAGTTGTCATCACTGACATTGACAGCTTTAATCCCTTCCCAGTCCTTAAAAGCTCCGTCAATAACAATCATCGGCTCCTGTGCAGCTTTTACGGTCTCTGCCCGGCCACACAGAAAAACAAATGCTGTTAAGACACACATCAAAATACTAATCCCTTTTCTCATAACCGTACTCCTTTCCTCCCATAACACAGAATGCAATTACAGCAATCAGACCCACAAGGCTTAGTAACAAGCCTTTTACAAAATGCGGGTAATGTATGTTAATAATGGTTTCTCCTCTGTCTACAAACAACAGATTATGCTTTCTTTCAACCTGCTGCACGCTTTCAAATATATCAAGGGCAGCAAGGGCAACATTTACATTATCATATTCGGTATTTATAATTATTTTACCTCTTTCGTAGGAAATGTCAACCGGAACAATTTGTCTGTCAGGCAATTTTTCACTGCTCTCTCCAAAAATTTTTTCAAGAAGCCCTATTCCCACCTCATCATTGGCTGTCAGACTGTGATATGGCAGATTGTAGCCCAGGAAGGTTATATTATCAATTCCTGCGTTACCTGCGAAAGGAAGCTTTTTGCCGTTAAGTGTTCCGTAGCCTGTAACTTCCGCAAGTCCCTCAAGGTAAACTGTACTCCACTCCCTGTATTCCTCCACAAAAAGCTGTGTACGGTACTCCTGTCCTTCATAAGTCATCTTAGGGTATTCATCCTTAAAGCGGACAGTCTGTGCAGTCACTCCGAAAATTGCCTGGTTATTAGTCCGTGAATCAGCAGGAAGTCTGTTCATGTCAATGACAATATGAGTACCCAAGGCTGCCACCGCGGCAAGCTTTTCTTCTGCTTCCTCGGTGCTTAAATATTTAACATCTGAAAGGTAAACTATTTTATATTTACTTAATTCTTCAACAGTGTAATCATCAAGATTATCTGAATCCCCTTCCTCAAAGCTTGGGAAAACCATTGCAATGTCATTGGCAGCACCACCTATTGCCAGGTTATCATAAGAAGTAACTGTGCCGAAGGTGCCGTTAACCTCCCTTGTATACACCGCTCCAGTAGTGCCCAGCTCCCTGCGGACAAATCCCGTCTTTTGAGCCGCAATATCTATATCCTTAACTACGCCGTCAATCCCTTCATCAAATGCACAGTCGGCAAAAAGGATGGTGTCGCAGCCCATCTCAATACTTCTGTCAAAAACATACACAAAGCTTTTATTCTCAACGGCAGTGTTAAGCATTACAATATTTTTTGCCGTTGCTGCGCCTTCCCAGCCGGCGCCGAACATATATCTTGTATTCTTTCCCGCTGCTGCCACATAAAACGGTGCAAAAGCTTCATACTTACTTAAATCATACACCGCAAGCCTTTGCTTTGTATAATTTTTAGCCGATTCCAGCATAAGATAACGGCCCTTATCCATAATGGTTTCCATTGCATCCTCCACCTTCTGTCCGTCGGCAGCAACTATATACTGATAAGACGGAATACAGTCAAGAAGCAGAAGTGCACACATTGCCACAACAAACCATTTCTTAAGCTTATCCCACATAAGGAAAGACATTGTAAATATTGCAAGGACAATGGGAACCATACGAATCATCCACAAATACCTGCTGAATGGCAGCTGTGACAAAAGTGAATAAGCCGAATTTCCTGTGCAGATAAATATTAAAAGCACTGTTAAGAATCCGGCCCGTACTTTTTTACTGCCCACCGCAATACCGATGATACAAATAATTGCCACAGACAGGCCAAAGTAGTATGAGTACAAATCCCCGTTGATTCTGTTTATCGGATTAAATGACACAAGAAGACTCTGGAAAAATGTTTCCATTACCTGATTATTGGTTGAGCCGGAACTTGTCATGCCACCGATAAGGGATGGCACTACCCATATTCCGATAAGCATTACGCCACACAAAATTGCGGCGGCAACCTTTAAAAAGCCTTTCTTTTTGTCAATTTTCACACTCAGCCCTGTGTAAATAAGCACAATTGCGGCAACCATAATTGTGGTACCGATGTGACAAAGACCCATAAGAGAAAACATCAGTGCAATTCCAAGCCACTGGCTCTTTTTGTGTTCGTTAAGATACCCCCACAGGAAATACAAAAGGTATGGTAAAAGATTGTGCAGAAGTCCTCGAGGCAGATTACCTGCCTGGACAAGCACCATTATATTCTGCGGCAGGAAAAACCAGATGACAGACATAAATGCCCCAAGGCCAAGCCTGTTGTATTTTCTGCCCCACATAAGCCAGCCGGTGCCGCCAAGGAGGCACATAACGCCTACATACATGGTATATCCGCCCAGCATATCGTTGCAGAGCCACTGCAGGAATGCCAGCAGATAAAGTGGCAGCGGGCCCCAGTATCTCATAATCTCAACACCGTTGTACCACATTGAATCGTAGAGGGGGTAAAAATTACCTGCCTTAATATTCTGCAAAAGTAAATCTGCCCTGTATATGTGGCAGAATGTATCTGAACCCCTCGGATACAGACCGCTGTCTGTAATAAGCAGGGTAACAGCCACGCTTACACAGGCAAGCATAGCACACGCCAGAAGCCACATTATGTTGCTTTTTGACAAATACTTTTGTTTTGGTGCTGCAATTGCTTTCACCTTGTGCTCAGGCTCCTCCTGACAGGACACGTCCTCTTTCTCCGATGCAGCTGCCGCTTCAATGACAGCCTCATCCTCCTTGTGGTGTTCAACCTGCGGAATAAAGGAAAATGGCAGTCTTGTAAGCTCATTAACCTGTGAGTCCGTCATCCTGTCGGAAACTGAATATGAACGCACAGGGCTTTCACAGATTTCAAGCTTAATCACTTCAAAGCCCACTGAAAGTGCCTCCTCCTTCAGCTCATCAAAAAATACGTCGCCCATGGACTCAAGTGTTGTGGGAATTCCTGCAAAAAGAGGCGTCTCATCCAGATATCTGTTGCGATATCCGTCAAGCCTTGCATTGATTCTTTCTTCAACTTCCTCATACAGATTGACATTATTGTCCATATCCCTCATATAGAGAGTAATGACAAACGTATGAAAATGTCTGTTCTGTGTATCATTTACAACATTAGAATGTCCGGCTCTCAATTCAAATTTAAATTTATATCCTTCAAATCCCAAAACTAACTCCTTATAAATCAACTCTTGTTATACTAATTTTGGCATACATTTTATCACATATTTCGACAAAAATGAACCCCTTTAATGAAGGTAATTTTACCCATACCAATATATTGATATTTCGTCATTATTGTTTTACTTTTTTACATAAAGTGGTATAATAATTTTATATTCAAAATAGTACTTAAGAAGAAAGGCTTGCTTATTATGGACACAAACACAGTGAAAAGACATCTTGATTACCCGGATTTTACCATGTTCCAGATGATTGAAAAAATGGCAGAGGAACACCCGACGGCAACTGCCATGGAATTTTTCGGCAAAAAGACTAATTACCGTACCTTTGTAAAGAGAATCGAAAAAGCCGCCAGGGCATTTCTTACCCTGGGAATAAAAAAAGATGACAGGGTTACTATATGTCTTCCCAATGTGCCCCAGGCGCTAATATGTTTCTACGCATTGAATAGAATCGGGGCTGTTGCCAATATGGTTCACCCTCTTTCTGCCTGCGATGAAATCACTTTTTATGTGAGTTTCTCCAACAGTAAAGTAATTCTCACTGCCGATATGTTCTGCGAAAAGGTTGAAAATGCCCTGAAAAATGTGCCACAGCCTGTAACAGTGCTGGTAACAAGGGTTCAGGACGAATTTAACCCGGCTTTAAGAGCGCTGTACACCTTAAAAACCGGCAAAAAATTTCTTAAATATCCTGATACAGACCATGCAATGCTGTGGAGCCGTTTTCTTAGTCAGGCAGATATGAATCTTACTCTTCCCGAACCGGAATTTGACATAAGTCACACCTCAGTAATCCTTTACAGTGGCGGAACCAGCGGCACTCCCAAGGGAATATGTCTTACTGACCTGAATTTCAATGCCCTGGCTTTGCAGGCAACAGAGTCCATTCAGGTGCCTCTTAGTGCAGGTGATAAAATGTTAAGCTGTATGCCTTGCTTCCATGGTTTCGGACTGGGCATTAACCTGCACACTGTATTAACAAATGGCGCTACCTGTATTCTTATGCCATCTTTTACAATTAAAAGCTATGCCCGCATGCTTGCAAAGAAAAAGCCCAACTTCATTGCCGGTGTTCCGACTATTTTTGAAGCACTGCTGCACACGCCAAGTCTTGAAAAGACCAATTTAGGCTTCCTTAAGGGAATGTTCTGCGGAGGAGATTCGCTGTCAGTGGAGCTTAAGCGCAAAGTAGATACATTTTTAAGGGAGCACGGTGCCAATATACAGGTTCGTGAGGGCTACGGTCTTACAGAGTGCGTTACGGCAAGCTGCCTCACTCCTAAGGATGATTACAGAGAGGGAAGTATCGGTCTTCCTTTTCCGGATACGTTTTACAAAATTGTCGCTCCCGGCACCGAAGATGAAATGCCTTACGGCAAGGAAGGTGAGATTATCCTCACCGGCCCGACTCTGATGCTTAAATACCTTGACAACCGGCAGGAGACCGCCAACACACTGCGAACCCTTTCTGACGGCAGAGTATGGCTCTACACCGGCGACCTTGGTTATATGGATGAGGACGGCTACATATATTTCTGTCAGCGCATTAAACGAATGATTATTACCAACGGCTACAACGTGTATCCCGGCCGTATTGAGAACTTCATCGACAGCTGTCCTGAGGTTGCTTACAGCTGCGTCATCGGAGTAAAGGACCCACACAGAATGCAGCGGATTAAAGCTTTTGTTGTTCTGAAAGACGGAGTTGCTGCCAACGATGAATGTAAAGAAAGAATTATGCAGGTTCTTCGCCAGAAGGTTGCAAGATACGCCCTTCCAAAGGAAATTGAATTCCGCAAAGAACTGCCAAAAAACCTTGTAGGAAAAGTTGCCTACAGATTACTTGAAGAAGAAGAAAATAACAAATAAGGAGGAAATTTCCTTGGCTAAAAAGAAAAAGGCACACCGTGTCAAAGTAACCGGTATGCAGACAATTATGGCACATATTATGCCAAACCGCACAGACAGTGAAGTTTACCTTAGCGATACAATTGACGCAACTGAACTTGTGCGATT
>JBJENU010000046.1:0-3580 GCA_051880355.1 Lachnospiraceae bacterium
CGTAAAAAGATTGATGCCCTTGTTGAATTTGCAAAAACTTATGGTGCAAAGGGTCTTGCATATATTGCAATCGGTGAAGACGGAACTTTCAAGTCATCATTTGCAAAGTTTATGACAGATGATGAGATGAAAGCTCTGGTTGCAGCAATGGAAGGCGAAAATGGAGACTTACTTCTGTTTGCGGCCGATAAGAATAAGGTTGTGTGGGATGTTCTTGGCGCACTTCGTCTTGAACTTGCAAGGCAGATGGAACTTCTTGATAAGAGTGAGTACAAGTTCCTGTGGGTAACAGAATTCCCGCTTCTTGAGTGGTCAGAGGAAGAGAATCGTTATACCGCCATGCATCATCCGTTTACAATGCCTATGGAAGAGGATCTTCCACTCATTGACACTAACCCCGGCGCAGTCCGTGCCAAGGCTTACGATATTGTGCTTAACGGCACTGAAATCGGTGGCGGCAGTGTGAGAATTTTCCAGAGTGATGTCCAGGAAAAAATGTTTGAGGCGCTTGGCTTTACAAAGGAACAGGCTCATGAGAGATTTGGTTTCCTTCTCAACGCTTTCAAGTATGGTGTTCCGCCACATGCAGGTCTTGCATACGGACTTGACAGACTTGTTATGCTTATGGCAAAGCGTGACAGTATCCGTGATGTTATTGCCTTCCCTAAAGTAAAGGATGCATCGTGTATGATGACAGATGCACCGTCATGGGTAGACGACAAGCAGCTGACTGAACTGGGAATTGAGATTGCACAGCCTGACAGTGAAAATGATAACTAATAGAGATTATCATTGATAAAAAGACATATTTATGGTAGAATTAATATGAATATGAAAGGCGGTGGACGGATGGGTGATAAGATAAAGAAGTTTTTTGTCAGGAATTTTGATTTCAGGAATATAAGAACAAGGCTTTTCTTTTCTTTTTCATTGCCGGTGGTACTTATTATCCTGCTTGGTGTGCTTGCTTATACAACTGCTGCTGATGCAATTATTCACAGCTATGAGTCATCTGCAACTACTACCGTTAACAAGCTGGCAGACTATTATGAGCTGCTTTTGGGTAACGTCGAAAGTGTGGCAGATAATCTTGCAGGCAATAGTGTAATGCAGTCATATTACAGTGGCGGCTATTCCGGTAATGTTGTGGATGAAGCGGATAAGTTAAGCCAGTTGAAAGCCACTGTTTCTTCGGCTGCAATAAGCAGTCCCCTTGTTTCTGATATTTACATACTTGGTTCATATGGCAAGAGTATTTATACCCACTCATCTAATTTGGATGGCAACGAATATGGTGCTTTTGCTGCAACTGATGAAGCTAAGGAATTGAAAAACGTCAAGTCAAGGTGGTTGTCCAAGCATGAATATTTAGATACAACAATTCCTACGGAATATGCGTTTTCATATTACAGACAGGTAGTATCCCAGACAATGAGAGCTGTGGGATATATGTATGTGGATGTCAGCATTGATACCATTGCACAGCCCCTTAATGCCACAGACATTGGCAAAGGCAGTATTGTTGCAATTGTAGGCAGTGACGGCGGGGAAGTTGTGTCCCATAACGGAGAATACGTTAATGATAAGACGTATGTAGCTGACAAGGATTTTTTAAAGGATATTGTTGACAATGGTGAAGATAACGGTTACGAATATGTGAAGTATGATGGTGAATCCCAGTTATTCATATATTCCAAGACGTCACAGGGCTTTACTGTTGTTTCACTGATTCCAAGAAGTGTAATTGTTGCCAGTGCAGATAAGATTAAGATTATAACCATTACAACTATTATTGTGGCTATTATTATAGCAATTCTTGTTGGCGGCAGAATTTCAGGAAGAATTTCGTCATCGGTGAAGAAAATGATGTATGCACTTAAGGGTGCTTCAGACGGTGATTTGACAGTAAGCGTTGACATCGGTGGAGATGATGAGTTTAAGATTCTTTCAGACAGTATTAACGAGATGATTGGAAAGACAAAAGGCCTGATTGAACAGACCAAGAAGGTTTCCACACAGGTTGATGAAAGCATTGATAAGCTGATGGACAGCTCCCAGACAATGAAGCGTGCAACCATTGACATTACTGATTCAATTTCCGGAATCGAGGATGGCATTGTTCAACAGGCAAATGATTCTGAAAGCTGTATGAGGCAGATGGATGTACTTTCAGATAAAGTTAATGTGGTTTTTGAAAATTCAGAAAAAATTGCCAACATTGCTGACTCTACACAGAAAATGGTTGCCAATGGCCTCGACACAATTGAGGTTCTGGGTAAAAATGTTCATGACACGGTTAATGTCACTGATGAGGTTATTGCAGGTATAGAGAATCTTGAAGAATCATCACAGTCAATTGCCAATATTATTACGGTAATTAACGAGATTGCAGACCAGACCAATCTGCTTTCACTTAACGCTTCTATTGAAGCGGCAAGAGCAGGTGAAGCAGGCAAGGGCTTTGCAGTTGTTGCCGATGAAATCCGCAAGCTGGCAGACCAGTCAATTGATTCAGTTAATCAGATTCGCTCAATTGTCGATGACATTGATGCTAAAATAAGAGATATCGTATTAGTGGCAAAAGAAGCTGAGAATATCGTTGATAACCAGCAGAGTTCACTTGCCAATACACAGCAGGTATTTAAATCAATACAGCATCACTTTGATGATTTGCTTGAGAATCTTAGCAATATTACAGGTGGTATGCAGGACATTGCATCTACTAAAAATGAAACTCTTAACGCAATCGAGAGTATTTCGGCAGTTTCACAGGAGACTGCTGCTTCGACGGAAGAGGTTACGGAGACTGCAAATAAGCAGGTGGATGCCGTTGAGAACCTTAATGTCCAGGCAGAGGCACTTACAAGCAATGCCAAGGCATTGTTAGAAGCAATTAATCAATTTAAGGTTGATTAACATAAAAGTTATTATTTATACCAAGGGAGGCATAAAATGTATTCATTTGATGAAGTAATGAATTATGATCCGGATTTGGCAAAGGCCATGGATCAGGAACTTGAGAGACAGAGAACTCATATTGAGCTTATCGCATCTGAAAATTTAGTTAGTAAGGCTGTTATGGCTGCTATGGGCAGTCCGCTTACCAACAAATACGCTGAAGGTTATCCGGGAAAGCGTTATTATGGCGGTTGCGAATATGTTGATATTGTAGAGACGCTTGCCATTGAGAGAGCTAAGAAGCTTTTTGACTGTGAATATGTAAACGTACAGCCGCACTCAGGCGCACAGGCTAATATGGCAGTATTTTTCGGTCTTATGCAGCCGGGCGATACATATATGGGTATGAACCTTGCTCATGGCGGACATCTGTCACACGGTTCACCTGTCAATATGTCAGGTAAGTATTTCAACGTTGTACCTTATGGTGTTAATGATGACGGTTTCATCGACTATGATGAAGTGGAGAGAATTGCAAAAGAGTGCAAGCCAAAGATGATTCTTGCAGGTGCTTCTGCATACTCAAGAACAATTGATTTTAAGCGTTTCAGGGAAATTGCTGATTCAGTTGGTGCATATCTTATGGTAGATATGGCTCACATCGCAGGTCTTGTTGCAGGCG
>JBJENU010000047.1:0-3550 GCA_051880355.1 Lachnospiraceae bacterium
GCTCGAATATGGACTCACGTACAATTCTTGACACAGGCGGCGGTGAAAAGCTTAATTCCGGCGATGTTATTAAGATTTTTTTCAAGGATGAGACCCTTAATATTTTCACATCAACTGCTAAAACTGTGAATTCTGTTGATTATAAGAGGTATGTCAGAATATGCTACGAGGATGAAAATATTCTTATAGTTGATAAGCCTAAAAATGTCCTGTCACAAAAGGCGTCAAAGGATGATGTGAGTATGTGCGAATATATAACAGCATATCTTCTTGACAGCGGTGCACTGACACAAAGTCAGCTTGAAACCTTTCATCCCGGTGTATGCAACAGACTTGACCGCAACACAAGCGGTCTTCTTGCCGCAGGGAAAACCATATCAGGGCTTCAGGAGCTTTCCCAAGCCTTTGCAGACAGAACTATTGAAAAGTATTATGTTGCTTTGGTTGCCGGCAAGGTGGATAATAGAAAGAGCGTGTCAGGATATCTTGTTAAGGATGAAAAAACTAACAAGGTTACCATTACGGATAAATATTATCAGAGTGCAGACCAGATTATTACGGAATATATTCCTGTTGTGTCAGGCAGGAATGTAAGCCTTGTAAAGATTCACCTGCACACCGGTAAAACCCACCAGATAAGAGCCCATATGGCAAGTGAAGGCTTTCCTCTTGTGGGGGATTTTAAGTATGGCAGCAAAACTGTTAATGAATATTTCAAAAATAAATATAAGCTTAAGTCACAGCTGCTGCACAGTTATCAGATGATAATTCCCAAAAGAAATATTAATGTGACGGCACCACTTCCAAAGGATATGGTGGATGTACTAAAAGGAGAAAATTTATGGCAACCTGGAATTCCAGAGGCCTTAGAGGCTCTACGTTAGAAGAATTAATTAATTTTTCCAATGAAAAATATCAGAAAAGCAAGCTTGCACTGATTCAGAAAATACCAACACCAATTAAACCTATTAAAATTGACCAGGCTACAAGGCATATAACACTTGCATATTTTGACCAGAAAAGTACGGTGGATTATATAGGCGCCGTTCAGGGTGTACCGGTGTGCTTTGATGCAAAAGAATGTGCAACGGACACATTTCCTCTTCAAAATGTTCATGAACATCAGATACAGTTTATGAAGGAATTTGAGGAGCAGGGCGGAGTTGCCTTTATAATTTTGTATTTTTCGGCCAGAAATGAATTTTATTATATTCCCTACAGGGATCTGGCTAAATTCTGGGAAAGAAGTAAAAACGGCGGAAGAAAAAGTTTTACTTATGAAGAAATAAATAAAAGCTACCAAATTTTTGGAAAGTGTGGTATAATAGTCCATTATATTGAAATGATTCAGAAGGATCTGGAAGAAAGGTAGGGATGTTTATTGAAGCATTTTGTTAATATAAGCCGTATTGATAAGTTTGAACTTCTTAACGGACAGGCTATGGTTAACAGAGATTTTAATATTGTAAATGCTAATCAGGCCATGTACCAGTTTATGGGCATTGCTAAAAAATACGACATTGTCGATGTAATACATCCTGTTGATTTAGACGATTTTATCAGTGTTGCCAATAATCTTCTTGAGGGTGAGACGGCAAAGCTGGTGCTTAGAATGAGAAGAGTTGACAATTCTTTCAGGTGGATGTATATGCATATCAAAAAGGTTGCCGCCAGCTATGAAGCCGGACGGGTTGACGAGTTTCTGGAGCTTGAGGTTTCTGATGTGGCAGCAATGGAGCACACCCTTCAGGAAAAGACAGGACAGCACCGGCTGATGGAGATGATTCTTTCTGCTGAAGGTAATGCTGTTTTTACATACGATCATCAAAATGATGAATTTGCTATATACAGGTATGTTGATGATGAACCGGTAAGTGTAATGAATGATTCGTTGGAGATGGTCCGCAAGCTGTTTATTGACAGCAGTCCCAAGGACGATAAAGTAAATGAGTTTTTTGATTATATATTAAGCGATAAACCTCAATTTAAGTGCAGACTTTTATCTAATATTATAAATGGCGGAGATTTTGAACCTGTTGAGTTAGTAGCTTTAGCATATTATAAAAATGGTAAGAAGTCTGTAACAGCCGGCTCGTTACATAATACAAAGGATGGTGTGACTTACAGCGTGGCTACCTACAAGGGAGATATCAGAGGTAAAATACTTGACAGACAGGAGTGTTTTGATTATTTTGTAAATTGTGTGGAGAATAACCCTGATGTTGAGATAAGTCTTGTGCTCTGGCAGTTTGACAATTATGACAGTATGGTTAAGGAGCTTGGGCAGGACCGGGCTAAAGCTGTTATTACAGACAGCTGCCGCTATTTGCAGGATGAAATAGGAAGCCGTGGTGTTATCGGTATGTATGATGACAAAACATTTTTTATTGCAGTCAGAAACCTGCTTAATGATATTAACCTGAGAGCTTTTCTTGAGTCACACCGCTCAATGATTGCATGGAAAATAGGCTTGATGAAATATCAGACAAGGCTTACTTTTTCCATAGGCGTTTCCAGGTATCCGTACAACGGAAGGGATTGCCAAAAGGTAATTAAAAAGCTTGAAAAAGCTTTATGGCTGGCCAACGAAAAGGGTCATAACAGATATATTTTATACAGAGAACATCTCCATGGTGAGATTGAATAGAAAGGATTAACAGGCTACTATGAAGAAAGATTTGTTACATACACCTGAAGGTGTCCGTGACATATACGGAAGAGAGTGCAACCGGAAGCTGGTGCTTGAGGACAGACTTCACGATGTATTAAAGCTTTACGGCTATAATGACATTCAGACTCCGAGCTATGAATTTTTTGATATTTTCAATAAAGAGCGTGGAAGCGTTCCTTCCAACGAAATGTTTAAATTCTTTGACAGAAATGGTAATACGATGGTGCTTCGTCCGGATATGACACCGGCCATTGCAAGGTCGGCGGCAAAGTATTTTGAAGATATGAATGTGCCTTTGAAGCTTTGCTACAAAGGTAATACCTATATAAATAATTCTTCGTATCAGCTTAGACTTAAGGAGACAACACAGATGGGTGTTGAGCTTATAGGTGATTCGTCACTTCAGGCTGACGCAGAGATTATTGCCATGGTTATTGAATGTCTCCTTAATTCAGGACTTACGGATTTTCAGGTTGAAATCGGCAATGTAGCGTATTTTAAGGGTCTTCTTAAGGAAGCAGGTATTACGGGAGAGCTTGAGGAAGAGGTTATTACCCTTATCCGCAACAAGAATTACTTTGGTGTTGAAGATATCTTAGAGTCAACCAGGGTCACTCCGGAGCTTGCTAATACATTGATTTCGCTGCCTCTGCTTTTTGGTTCGGTTGAGGTCCTTGACAAGGCTCTTGAGACAGTTGAAAATCAGCAGTCCAAGGATGCCATTAAGCGTCTTCGTGACCTGTATGACTTACTTGTGATTTACGGATATGAAAAGTATGTTACCTTTGATATGGGTATGCTTAGCAAGCATGATTACTATACAGGTGTTATTTTTAATGCATATACATACGGAACAGGTGAAGCACTTGTCAAGGGTGG
>JBJENU010000048.1:0-3547 GCA_051880355.1 Lachnospiraceae bacterium
CCTCGTCAAAATTCTTATTTCTTACATCAGGAGCCTGCTCTCTGACTGGAACTTTCTTTAAAACGTCCATACTACACCTCCATTAATTACAATTGCCGCAGCCACCGTGATGTGTGTCACCTTCAGTAGCTTTAAGCATTGCTCTTCCTTCTTCTGTCTTATACATCTGCTGACGCTTCATAGCCTGGTCAAAATCAACTAAGTGACCGTCAAATTCCGGTCCGTCAACACATGCAAACTTAACTTCATCGCCAACCTTAACACGACACGCACCGCACATACCGGTACCGTCAACCATGATAGGATTAAGGCTTACGATTGTAGGGAGGTTAAGCTCCTTGGTAAGCTTACATACAAACTTCATCATAATCATAGGGCCGATTGCAACACATACATCATACTTCTTGCCCTGTGTCTCGACCAAATCTTTAATAACCTCTGTAACCATACCTTTTCTTGCATAGCTTCCGTCATCAGTTGTAACATACAGATTGCCTGCCACAGCATCCATCTCCTTCTCTAAGATAAGGAGATCCTTGTTCTTGGCGCCCACAATAACATCAGCGTCAATGCCGTGTTCATGAAGCCACTTAACCTGCGGATACACAGGAGCAGTACCGACACCGCCTGCAACA
This sequence comes from Lachnospiraceae bacterium, assembly GCA_051880355.1. Taxonomy (GTDB): domain Bacteria; phylum Bacillota; class Clostridia; order Lachnospirales; family Lachnospiraceae; genus JBJENU01. Next base: position 636 of record JBJENU010000048.1, read on the forward strand.
AAGAGCATCTTTTTGTTCTTAAGCACAGCCAAATCTTCCTTTACAAATTCAGACGGCATACCGAGAGGTCCAACGAAGTCACTAAATGAATCTCCTGCCTGCAAAGCAGCCATTCTAAGTGTAGATGCGCCAACAATCTGGAAAACGATGGTAATCACACCTGTTTCTCTGTTGTAATCACAGATAGTAAGCGGAATTCTCTCGCCCTTCTCATCGATTTTGGCAATAATGAACTGACCCGGCTCACAATGCTTAGCAATTCTAGGAGCCTCAACGTCCATTAAGTAGATTTTTTCAGCCAATTTCTCGGCTTTAAGGATTTTGTACATAACCATACCCCTTTCTATATTTTCACATCAGACCAGTATGGATTTATCTGATGGAATAATCTTGATTAAATAAAAGCAAAATGCTTAATACTCAGTTACAGCATACTTGTCATTTTTAGGAACAACAACATAAATTCTGCCATTGTGAATATTAACGCCATAATAGTAATCTAACCGGTCAGTGGTATCGTCCTTAGTAACATCACAGTACATAAGATACATATCTTCACCTACGATATTGTCCTTGGTATAATACTCAAAGGACACCTTGGCCCCATCCTTATTAAGCCCGTCTTTATCCAAATCGCCCTTATCCTGCATTCTCTCAACCAAAAGCTTTTTAGCTTCTTCAAAAGTATAGGATTTAGACTTGGCAACAATATAATTCCGCTTAACAACAGAGCTTTCCAGGTCATACTTATTGACTATCATAACAGAAACAATTGTGTTGCCCTCCGGCATCTCAAAAGGTTCTTCATACTTGGTTGATTCCCTTGTCGGTATTGTTCCGTCAATGGTATAATAAGCAACCTCGCCATCCTTAAGATTCTCAATTGTAACAAAAGAGCCTGCCTCATAAGAGCCTGACATAGGTGTTACCTGTGGTGCATCCGGCACCTTATAATCAACTATATACTTAAGCTCAACCACCTTACTCATAACGCCAATTTCATTAACAGAAACAGCCTTAATCATAAGTTCGCCCTTATCAACCTTAATAGGTCTGGTATACAGCTCATCCTTAGTTGTAGGTTCATTATTATCAATAGTGTAATAAATCTTACCGCCTTCAAAAGTAAACAGTTCCAGTTCAAAGCTGTCTGAATAAGAGCCTGCCTTAACGGATGCTGTAGGCGGGTCAATTATAAACTCCGAAATATACTTCTCACAGTTAGTCCCCGTATAGCTTCTTACAAGTTTTGTAAGTGCAGCACCATCCTCTGTCTCTTTATATATGCCTACTAATTTGATAATGGTCTTTTCATTGTATTTATCATCCTCCAGAATCTTTTCCAGAATCTCATTACATTCATTGACCCTGCCGGTGTGATAATAACAGTCTGCCAGCATCTGTCTGAGTTCAATATTTTTGCGGCCGCTCTCATAATCAAGGGCATTCTCAAAATACTTCACGGCCCCACTGTAATCTCCATTATTATACAGCGTAGTTCCCTGTGAGTAATTATATGAATATGAATTTTTCTCATTCTTATTAATTAAAAGAGCAATAATAATAACCGCTGCAATAAGAAGGATAACGCTGGCTGCGATTCCGGCAATGGCAAGCTTAGTCTTGCTGTCAATGCCCCTGCCTCCATTAACCGCTCCAATTGACCTTGTATTAGAGGAAACCTTCACACTTTTGGTGGTAGTGTCCTTTCTTACAGGCACCTCAGATTCCTCATATAAATCATCAAAATCATCATTAATCGTATTATTAACCCTATTATCGTCCACAGGCACACTTCTCTTACCCAAATCAGGTATCACCTGTGTCTTCCACTCATTGACATCATTCACCTCAACTTCTGATTTACTTTCGGTAAAATCCTGTGAGGTTCTTGCTACGAATGCCTTAGCCGCACCGGTCTCCTCGTCAACAAGTTTCTCAATAGACTTCTCCAGTTCAAAGTCTAAATTCTTGTTATCGCCCATAAAAATCCTCCATGTAATAATTGAATTACACATCTGAAATATTCTAACACATATTTAAAAAAATTTCAACACCTTATAAATGTGACAAAAAAACAAGTTTTTTTCACATAAAGTACACATTTTTGACACATTTTATTATTATCATAATTGACAGATAGTAAAGTTATTCTTTCTATCTCCCCCTCATATTTTACTGAAAAAGAGCCCTGCTGTGAGGGCTCTTTTTTCATGTCTTGTAATCGCACTACTGCTCATCCTTTGGAAGTGACTGCATATACTCATGCATTGATTCGGCAACTATCTTACTGTGTGCAACAGCTTCAACAACTGTTCTTGCGCCGTTAACAACATCACCTGACGCAAAAATGCCCGGTCTTGAGGTATGTCCCGTCTCATCTGCTTCAAGAAGGCCCCTGTTGTTAGCCTTAAGTCCCTGCGTGGTATTAACAAGTCTGTTCTGAGGACCCTGGCTGATAGAGATAATCACACTGTCTGACGGATAAAGCTTATCCGAACCCTCAACCTCTGTAAGAGTTCCGTCTTCATTCTCAATAAGATCCCTGAAAATAACACCGTCATCCTTAATCTCAACAGGCTTCTTGTTATATTCAAATGCAACACCCTCAAGCTGTGCATAACTGAATTCATAGTCACTTGCCGTAATCTTCTTGGTAAGGGAAAAACAGGTAATATTGCGTGAGCCCTTACGCATGGCAGTTCTTGCCACATCCATGGCAGCGTTGCCGGCACCTATTACAATAACTCTCTCTCCAAGCTTGTAGCTGTCCGGATTGTTAAGATAGTTAATTGCAAAATGAACATTGCCGAAGGTCTCTCCCTTAATGTGGAGTGAATTAGGCTTCCACACACCTGTGCCAATGAAAATAGCCTTATATCCGTCTCTGAACAAATCTTCGATACTGATTG
>JBJENU010000049.1:0-3542 GCA_051880355.1 Lachnospiraceae bacterium
GTCTCGTAAACAGTTACTTTCTTGCCATCAACAACTTCCTTTACTCTCTTGCCTTCTGCATCCTTCTTGGCAACCTTTGCTGAAACTGTAACTTCTTCGAAGTTATCCTTTTCCTTAACTGCTAATGCGATGATGCCTTCTGCAATCTTACGAACTTCCTTAGCTCTTGCTTCAGTTGTGTAAATCTTGCCGTTCTCGATGAGAGCTGTTACCTGACTTCTGAGTAAAGCCTTTCTCTGGTCAGATGTTCTGCCGAGCTTTCTGTACTGTGCCATTTTATTTTACCTCCATTGATACGCATATCATGCTTCTTCGGACTTACTGTATATGCGCCTAAAGTATTAATTATTGTGATTAATCTTCGTTTGGACTAAGGGATAAACCTAATTCCTTTAATTTTGCAAGGACTTCGTCAAGTGACTTACGTCCAAGGTTTCTAACCTTCATCATGTCGTCAGGAGTCTTGTTGGTAAGCTCCATAACTGTGTTGATGCCGGCTCTCTTTAAGCAGTTGTATGAACGAACTGAGAGCTCAAGCTCATCAATGCTCATATCAAGTACTTTTGTCTTGTCATCGCTTGGTGCATCAATCATAACATCTGCATTGATTGCATTCTCTGACAAGTTGATGAACAAGCTTAAATGCTCACTGAGTACCTTTGCTGCAAGGCTTACTGCCTCTTCAGGGTCGATTGTACCGTTGGTGTAAACATCCAATGTAAGCTTGTCGTAGTCAGTTACCTGACCAACTCGTGTATTCTGGACAGACATATTTACACGCTCGATTGGTGTGTAAATTGAATCTATAGATATAACGCCTACAGGCTGATCCTCTGTCTTATTCTTGTCTGAGCTAACGTATCCTCTACCCTTGGTAATGGTAAGCTCTGCAAATAATTTGCAGTCTGCGCCGCCATTCAGGGTAGCAATTACTAAATCAGGGTTAAGAATTTCGATATCTGAATCTACTTTTATATCGGCTGCGGTTACAACGCCTTCGCCTTCAAATTCGATGTAAGCTGTCTTTGGTTCGTTTGTTTTGCTGTTATTCTTGATTGCAAGATTCTTGATGTTCATGATAATCTCAGTGACATCTTCTTTTACTCCAGGGATTGAACTGAATTCGTGGAGCACACCTTCAATCTTTACCTGACTTACAGCAGCACCAGGCAATGATGAAAGCATAATTCTTCTAAGTGAATTACCAAGAGTAATTCCGTAACCTCTTTCAAGTGGTTCTACGACAAATCTGCCGTACTTCTTGTCTTCTGCGATTGTTGCAATCTCAATTCTTGGTTTTTGAAAATCGAACACAATTAGCTCCTCCTTCATTAATGTTATGTCACAGGCCGCCTGAAATTGAGGCGACCTGCAACTAGTATTGCTAACTCAATTAATCTTAACAGATTACTTAGAATACAACTCGACGATAAGCATTTCGTTAACCGGAACGTCGATGCTTTCTCTTGAAGGAAGCTGCTTAACACTACCCTTGAGAGCTTCTGTATCAGACTCAAGCCATTCAGGAACTACTCTGCCTGCTGTAGCATCAAGAATCTGCTGATAACGTACACAGCCCTTTGACTTCTCTCTGATTTCGATTGTATCTCCAGCCTTAACAAGGTATGAAGGAATGTTAACGCACTTGCCGTTAACTAAAACGTGCTTGTGGTCAACAATCTGTCTTGCTTCTTTTCTTGTTCTAGCCCAACCAAGACGGAAAACTACGTTGTCAAGTCTTGATTCGAGCATAACCATAAGGTTCTCACCTGTCATACCTGACATTCTTTCAGCTTTCTTGTAGTAGTTTCTGAAAGGCTTCTCAAGTACGCCATATATAAACTTTGCCTTCTGCTTTTCTCTGAGCTGAAGACCATATTCACTGATCTTTCTTCCGGCATTCTTTGATTTTCTGTTTGACTTCTTGTCAATACCTAAATACATTGGTTCCAAACCAAGAGCTCTACATCTCTTGAGAACCGGAGTTCTATTAACTGCCATCTTTCACTACCTCCTAATTAAACTCTTCTACGCTTTGGTGGACGGCAACCGTTGTGTGGAACCGGTGTTACGTCCTTAATGCTTGTTACCTCGATTCCGCATGCAGAGAGAGCACGGATAGCTGCTTCTCTACCGGAACCTGGTCCCTTTACCATAACGTCAACAGACTTTAAGCCGTGAACGATAGCTGCTTTTGCAGCTGTTTCTGCTGCCATCTGAGCTGCATAAGGTGTAGACTTCTTAGAACCTCTGAATCCAAGTCCGCCTGCGCTTGCCCATGAGAGAGCATTACCTTCTGCGTCAGTTAATGTAACGATTGTATTATTAAAAGATGACTGAATGTGTGCCTGTCCGCGTTCAACGTTCTTCTTAACACGCTTCTTGGCAGCTACTTTCTTTGTAACTTTCTGAGCCATTTTACAAATAACCTCCTGATTAGATTAAAAATTATTTCTTCTTGTTAGCAACTGTCTTCTTTGGACCCTTGCATGTTCTTGCATTAGTCTTAGTCTTCTGACCTCTAACAGGAAGTCCTTTTCTGTGACGGATTCCTCTGTAGCATCCGATTTCCTTTAATCTCTTAATGTTCATGGCGATTTCTCTTCTTAAATCACCTTCAACCATATGCTTAGCATCAATAACATCACGAATTCTTGCAACTTCTTCGTCTGTCAAATCCTTAACTCTTGTGTCCGGATTAACGTTAGCTTCAGCAAGAATCTGATTAGAGCTTACTCTACCAATACCATAGATATAAGTAAGACCGATTTCAACACGTTTTTCTCTTGGTAAATCTACACCTGATATACGAGCCATGTCGTACTGCACCTCCGTTGATTATTCATATTATAATATAGTAGAAACAAAATCCACGCAGCTCGTCTTACGACGCCTGAAATGTGTGCGCAACCCTGCAACTACCCGGTGTTATATATTTTATGTAACACCTTATATAAAATAGTGAGAACCTACAACTTTTCCTGGTGGTTCATCACTGCAGCCGCAATAAAATAGTGCTGTGCATCTGCACAACAACACAAAAATAGGAAGCAATTACCTTCCCATCCCGCGATTAACCCTGTCTCTGCTTATGCTTTGGGTTATCACAAATGATTCTGATACTGCCTTTTCTCTTAATTATTTTGCATTTTTCGCAAATAGGCTTAACTGATGATCTAACTTTCACAGTAAAATCCTCCTTTCAGAAAAGTTCGTTAATGATTATATCACAAGGCTATGACATAATTCAAGTAAAAAATTGTATTTTTTTTAGTACAAAGCTATTTTCATAGCCAATATCCTAAATCTAAGCCGTGATTTGGAAGCTTGCTTACAAATAGCGGATTAGATTTAGGATATTAAAGCGATGAAATCGCGCACCATAATGAGCAAAACACCAGCAGCTTTGCTGCGGCTCCGATGCAATCGGAGGTTTTGCGAATTAGGGTGGGGCTATGAAAATTTTTCATGCCAATATCCTAAAAGCAATACACTAGAACAAGTTTACTTGTGATAGTGTATTGATTTTAGGATATTAAAGC
>JBJENU010000050.1:0-3541 GCA_051880355.1 Lachnospiraceae bacterium
AGATAATCTCTTCTTCCTGGAAGCCCTTCTTTTTCATCTTCTTGATTACCAGCTTAATGATAAAGCCGCTTGCAAATACAAGGGCACTGACAAGCCATCCTGCAATACCTGTTGCCCAGAGAGGATATCCGCCGTATACGCCGCCATTTTTTACGAACAAATCGTAAAGGTTCCATGCGAACAGAATTGCAAGGGAAATTGGTGCGATAAATCTGACTGCAAGTCTGAACCACATACGAGGCATTTTGAATTTGACAGTGTTGCGGTTAATCTGCTTCCATACCTTATCGACATTGAAGCACCAGCCCACTGCAATACACTCAAGGATACCGATTACAATAAGGTTAATCTGGTTAGTCCAGTTATCCACAATGTCAAGCCATGCAAGACCTGCTCTTGTGGTGTACAAAAGTGAAATTGTGGCAGCGATAAGACAAATTACCTTGGTAACCTTTCTTGGATTGAGCTTGAACTTATCTGCCACTGAAGCTGACACGCCCTCAATAATTGAGAAGGCTGAATCAATTGCAAGCGTTGCAAGCATAAGGTAAAATACCATACCAAAAATCATATTAAACACGCCGCTGCCGGTCATATTAACAATAGCCTGCGGATAAATGATAAATGCTGTTGCAATACCTGATGAAGAGATAGAATCAAGCATTCCTACACCACCCATTGTAGAGAACATAACAATGCCGGAAAGTACGCTTACAGCTGCATCAGACAATGCAATTACCATACAGTCAGCTGCAACATTTGACTTGTCATCAAGGTAAGAGCCATAAGCAAACATAATAGCCATCATAATTGACAGGCTGTAGAATACCTGACCGATGGCATCAATCCAGAGGCTCGGGTCACCAAGTGCGGAAAAATCAGGGAAGAAAAATTTAGCAAGGCCTTCCATACTGCCCGGCATTGTGCATCCCTTTACAGCCATGAGAAGAAGCAGGATAACAGGAAGGAATACTGTGTATTTTACAACCTTGCCAACGCTGCTTGCACCATTTCTGATACAGAAATAGATAAGAAACCATGCTGCCGCAAACGCAATAAGCACAGGCCATGGAATGGTGTAGCCTGTAACATCCCATGTAGTCTGGGTTGCATCGGCAAATACATTGCTTGCTGCTGCTGCATCCCCTGTCATGGACATAAATTTAAAAGAAAATACCACCATAAGAAGCACCCATGCAAACACTACCGCATAGTAGGTTACAATTACAAATGCATTACCTGTGGCTGCCCAGCCCACGAATTCAGTCTTTTTATTAATACCGCGAAGAGATTCACCTGCGCCTTTGCGGAATTTTCTTGCAATGGAAACCTCCATCATAAGAAGCGGAATTCCGATTGCGAACAGTGCAATCATATATACAAGCAGGAATGCACCGCCTCCGTGTTTTGCCGCCAGTCCCGGAAAACGCCATGCGTTTCCAAGTCCTACTGCTGAACCAATGGCCGCAAGTATAAATGTACCTCTTGAAGCCCAAGTGTCTCTTTTTGTGTTACTCATAATTTACTCCTTATTTCTAATAATTTTTTGCGCTTCCTTTTGGCTTGCGCTTCGGTCACGACTGTATCATTTTCATTCGGTAAAACTCGCCCTTAAGGGCCATAAGTTCATCGAAGGTGCCGTACTCAACGCATTTGCCGGCGTCAATGACCGCAATTTTATCTGCGTCCCTGATTGTTGACAGACGGTGTGCAACTATAAAGGTTGTTCTGTCGGCAGTCAGGTTATTTATTGCCTCCTGGATAAGCTTTTCGGAAATGCTGTCCAGAGCCGAGGTTGCCTCATCAAGAACAATTACCTTAGGGTCTCTTATAAGTGCCCTTGCAATGGAAATTCGCTGTCTCTGGCCGCCGGAAAGCTTGCCGCCGTGCTCTCCCACCATGGTATCGAGGCCATTTGGAAGGCTCTCAACCAGGTCCTTTAAATTGGCTGCCTTAATGACCTCCCAAAGCTTCTCGTCACTTATATCGCCCTGTCCGTATGTAATGTTATCTCTTATTGTGCCTGAAAAAAGTATCGAAGTCTGAGGCACAACTGCCAGGTGCTTACGGTAAGAGCGAAGGTCTATTTCACTCATCTCATTGCCGTCAATGGTGACGCTGCCGCCTGTGGCAAAGTTAAATCCGATTACAAGATTAAGAATCGTGGATTTGCCTGCGCCGGATTCACCTACCAGAGCGATGGTTTCTCCTTTTTTAACGTGGAGGTTAAGTCCCCGTAAAACTTCATTGGAATTATTGCGGTAGCTGAAATGTACATCTTTAAAGTCAAATTCACCGGACACTCCGGTTAATTCTTTTTTGCCTTCGTTGACCTCAATATCATCCTCAAGAAGCACCTCACCGATTGAGTTAACAGATTCAATGCCCTTGGTAATTGTAGGAATCAATGTGACAATTGCCGATACCTGATTAACTATTGTTGCAAAATAGCTCTGGTAAAGGGTAATGTCACCGGCAAGGATTTTTCCTGAAAAAGCAAGGTATCCTGTAAAAGCAAGACATAATATCTGGATAACCTGAAATATTGCCCAGCCCACCGAGCCAAAAAGTGACTGGATAACGTCAAGCCTGTAGCCTTTTTCCGCTACCTCCATAAGCTGTCCGCTCATTTTAACTATTTCCTCTTCCTCAAGAGCGTGGGCTCTTGTCACAGGAATAAGCTCAACCATTTCCATTACCCTTGCGGAAGTTTCCTCCATCTCCTTACGGAACTCAGCATTTCTTTTTTTCATAATGCCCCGGAAGGAAACCATTGTGATGGAGGCAATTGGTGCGGAAATCAAAAAGAATACGAATACAACCATACTCTTCTGGATTGTTACAACCATTGCTATCCCTATATTGAGGGCAATGTTTAAGATGCTTAGAAACATCTGTGTTGAAAGTGTCTCCACTGCCTCCACGTCACGCATTATTTTTGACTGGAGACGGCCTGACTGGGTCTCTGTGTGGTAGGATATTGAAAGCTGCTGCAGCTTTCTTACCAGTGCCCGGCGAAGTCCCGTCTCTGCGTACCTGGTTGCAAGACTTTTATACTTGGTATACAGATAATTCATCGGTATGTTGAGTGCAATAAGTGCCACCATTATCAATGCGTAAATTATCACATTCCGCATACAGTCAGGATTACCTGTTGATACGTCGTTGATTATGCTGGCTGTTACAATGGGCAGTACCCATACAGGGCTGTGCTTTATGAAAAAGAACACAACCGCAAGAAAAAACTTAGAGTAATTGCCTTTGTAGAGAGCCACAAGTGTTTTTAGAGGGTGTCCGTAGTGTTTGCGGTAACATTCAATAAACCACCGTTCTACATCAAGCCCCTTTGGTGCTTTCATTTTCATATTTTTTACCGTACTTTAATTATTTTATAATTTTATCCACATTGTCAGCCACAATTTCTTCTCCGTTGCAGCCTTCAATCTTAACATTTTTTAACACTAATTCTTTTACGTTGCCTGCCACAAGACCTGCCCTGCATGTCTCATCACAGCCAAGCATCATTGCTGCAACCCCTGAC
>JBJENU010000051.1:0-3538 GCA_051880355.1 Lachnospiraceae bacterium
AGAATTTTGACAGCTTAAAGGAGCAGATTGCGAATATACTTTTTGACTTGATAAGATTGATTTTCAGGAAAGAAAATCTTGTTATACATCTTACTTCCGACAATGAAGGTCTGGCCATTGCAGAGCCCGTTATTAGCAGATTTGTAAGTGCAATGGATAATGATATGGTGGAATTTGCCGCCAGAAAAGGATTTTCCACAGCTTCTCCAACTGTGGCAGATCATACCTTTGTACCAAAGCATAACAAGCTGGGACTTACTTCTTCATCACAGGTCCAGTATGTTGCAAGGTGTGGTAATTACACAAAGGACGGATACAATTATACAGGTGCACTCCGTGTCCTTAAGGTTATTTTTTCATATGAATATCTCTGGCTTAACATAAGGGTAAAAGGCGGTGCTTACGGATGTATGAGTGGCTTCAGCAAAAATGGAGATTCTCATTTTGTATCTTACAGAGACCCTAACCTTGTTAAAACAAATGAGATTTTTGAGGGAGCAGCTGACTATATACGTAAATTTGACGTAAGTGACAGAGATATGCTTAAGTTTGTAATAGGAACCATGGGTGAGCTGGATGCGCCACTTACGCCAAGTGCAAAAGGCGGAAGATCCTTTATGGCGTATATGTGCAATCTGACGGAAGAAGATTTCCAGAAGGAAAGAGATGAAGTTCTTGGTACTGATGTTGAAGTAATCCGCAGTCTGGCACCGATTATTGAAAGCGTAATGAAGCAGGACTATTTGTGCACCGTAGGTAACGAAGACACAATAAGGAAGGCCGGCTCATTATTTGATGAAGTTAAAAGTCTTATAAAATGATACCAGGGTCAAATGGACACTATTAATAATATACGAGGAATTTATATGAATTTAGATGAAATGCTTAAACAAAGCGGCATTACAGGTGGGGCAACAAGTAATGCCGACAATTTAAAAAGTGGTTTTGTTACAATTATCGGGCGTCCCAATGTTGGCAAGTCTACACTTATGAACCATATTATAGGTCAGAAGATTGCCATAACCTCCAAAAAACCACAGACTACAAGAAACAGAATACAGACTGTTTTCACTGATGAGCGGGGACAGATAGTATTTGTTGATACGCCGGGTATTCACAAGGCAAAAAATAAGCTGGGTGAGTATATGGTTGGAACAGCGGTTAAGACTATTAACGAGGTTGATGCAATTCTTTGGCTTGTAGAGCCTACAACATATATTGGGGCAGGCGAACAGGCGATTATTGAACAGTTAAGGCAGACAAATGCACCGGTAATTCTTGTAATTAATAAGGTTGATACTTTGAAGAACAAGGAAGATTTGCTTCCTGTAATTGAAAAATACAGAAAAGAAGTGGATTTTGTAGAAATTGTTCCTGTGTCGGCAACAAAAGGCACTAATATTGACGTTCTGGTTGACAGTATTTTCAAGGTGTTGCCTTTTGGCCCTATGTTTTATGATGAGGACACAATTACTGACCAGCCAATGAGACAGATTATGGCTGAGTTAATCAGGGAGAAGTCACTTCATGCCCTTGATGAAGAAATTCCCCATGGAATTGCGGTGGTTATTGACAGTATGAAGGACAGGAAAAGTCCAAAGGGAACAATTACTGACATTGATGCAACAATTATATGTGAGCGCGATTCCCACAAAGGTATCATCATCGGTAAAGGCGGCGAAATGCTCAAGAAAATTGGCTCCAACGCCAGATTTGAGATGGAAAAGATGCTTGAACACAAGGTTAATCTTAAACTGTGGGTTAAGGTAAAAAAGGAATGGCGTGACAGTGACATGCTAATCAAAAACTTTGGCTATGACAGAAAAAAACAGGATATGTAGATTATGGAAGATAAAATTTTAACTCTCAAGAACTGGATTGCCGATTCAGGATATATAGTCTTTTTCGGCGGCGCAGGCGTGTCTACGGAAAGTAACATTCCGGATTTCAGGAGTACGGACGGACTTTACAATCAGGAATATGACTATCCACCGGAGACAATATTAAGCCACAGCTTTTATGTTGCAAAAACTGATGAATTTTACAGATTTTATCGCAAAAAAATGCTTTTTCCGGATGCAATGCCCAATGCTGCCCATATTGCCCTTGCAAAGCTTGAGGCACAGGGAAAATTAAAGGCTGTCGTTACCCAGAATATCGACGGACTTCATCAAAAGGCAGGAAGCAGAGAGGTTCTTGAACTCCACGGAAGCGTTTTGAGAAATAATTGCAGCAGATGCAATGCTTTTTATGGGATTGATAAAATAATGTCGTCAGACGGAGTGCCGCGATGTGACAAATGTGGTGGCATAATTAAGCCGGATGTTGTCCTGTATGAGGAAGGTCTGGATGACTATGTGGTAAGAAGGTCAATTGACCATATTAAAAATGCAGATATGCTTATAATTGGCGGAACTTCACTGGCTGTCTATCCGGCAGCAGGGCTTATAGATTATTTTGCGGGAAAACATCTGGTGCTGATTAATAAGTCATCAACAGGAAGAGATAACTGTGCTGACCTTGTGATAAACGATTCCATCGGAAAAGTTCTTTCAAGTGTGATTTAGGAATAGGATAAAGATGAGCAACTTTGTAACTGTAAACGGCATGATTTTATCGTCCATGCCTGTGGATGAATTTGATAGAAGACTTGTAATACTTACAAAGGAACGGGGTAAAATTTCTGTTTTTGCCCAGGGAGCCAGACGTATGAATAACCCTCTGTGCGGTGTGACGAGAGTTTTTTCAATGGGAACCTTTGAATTATACGAGAGCCGCACCAGCTACAAGATGAAAAGTGCTGTAATTACCAATTTTTTCAGTGAACTGACCAAGGATTATGAGGCTGTTTACTACGGATACTATTTTGCGGAGCTGGCAGAATATTTCACAAGGGAAAATCTGGATGGTGCTAATTTTCTTAATCTGCTTTACTGTGCTTTTAAGGCACTGGAAGCAAAGAAGATGGATAAAAATCTTATAAGATATACTTTTGAATTGAAGTGCCTTGTACTTAATGGTGAATATCCCCAGGTCTTTAAATGCATAGAATGTGGCAGTGAAGAACTGCTTACAGCCTTTTGTGCATCTGCTCAGGGAGTGGTGTGCAGTAAATGTCATGGAAAAGCAGGCGACGCAATTTCAATTGAACAGTCAACATTATATACGCTGCAGTATATAATTACGTCAAAGCTTGAAAAGCTGTTTTCTTTCCGCGTAAGCGAAAACGTACAGTCAGAACTGAGGATGATAATGGGAAGGCTTATGAGTATTGCTGTTGATAAAAAAATGAAAAGTCTTGAAGTTATTGATGAAGTTTTTCTTGTAATAAATAAAAAAGTATAGTAAAATGTACAATATATTTGCTTAATTATTATAGAAATGAGGATATAAACTATGGAAAAGACAATGGATAAAATCGTAGCACTGGCTAAGGCAAGAGGTTTCGTATATCCGGGTTCAGAGATTTACGGCGGTCTTGCCAATACATGGGACTATGGTAATCTCGGAGTTGAATTGAAGAATAATGTTAAAAAAG
>JBJENU010000052.1:0-3533 GCA_051880355.1 Lachnospiraceae bacterium
CTCAATAGGACACATTCTTCCATAATGTGTATAGTGAACGCCTCGAACCTCGAATCCGGCACGGTCTCTTGACAAACCGCCCGGACCAAGTGCTGACAGACGTCTCTTGTGGGTAAGCTCGCCCAGAGGGTTGTTCTGGTCCATGAACTGGGACAGCTGTGAACTTCCGAAGAATTCCTTGACAGCTGCTGTTACAGGCTTAATATTAATAAGCTGCTGTGGTGATACATTGGAAAGATCCTGTGTAGTCATTCTCTCCCTTACCACACGCTCCATCCTTGACAGACCGATTCTGTACTGGTTCTGAAGCAATTCACCTACGGCACGGATTCTTCTGTTGCCAAGGTGGTCAATATCGTCCTTGGTTCCGATGCCGTACTCAAGATGTAAATTATAGTTAATTGAAGCGATAATATCTTCAATGGTAATATGCTTAGGAATCAAATCGCCGATATTCTTCTTAATTCCGGCCTTAATCTCATCAAGATTGCTGCTCTCGTCAAAAATTCGCTTAAGTTCAGGATAAAATACAGCCTCGTTAACTCCCAGTGCAGCCATTTCTTCATCTGAAATGTCAATCCACTTCTTAAGATCAACCATCATATTAGAAATAACCTTTACTTTTCTGCCTTCAACGTCAACGTAAACATAAGGAACAGCACCGTTCTGAATGGCAACTGCATCTTCACGTGTAAGAGTTGTTCCCGCCTTGAACTCAACAACCTCACCGGTAAGGGGATCTGCAAAAGATACATCCTCTGCAAGAACCTGTCCTGCAATTCTTAAGCGGTAGTTAAGCTTTTTGTTGAATTTATAACGGCCAACCTTAGCAAGGTCATATCTTCTAGGATCGAAAAACATAGCATTGATAAGGGATTCTGCACTGTCTACAGACAAAGGCTCGCCCGGTCTTATCTTCTTATATAATTCCAGAAGACCTTCCTGGTAATCAGTAGCCGTATCCTTTTCCAAAGTTGAAAGAATCTTAGGCTCCTCGCCAAAAAGTTCAAGAATCTGGGCATTGGTTCCATAACCAAGAGCTCTTACGAGAACAGTTACAGGAACCTTACGTGTTCTGTCTACACGAACATAGAAAATGTCGTTAGAATCTGTCTCGTACTCAAGCCATGCACCACGGTTAGGAATTACGGTACATGAGTACAGCTCCTTACCGATTTTGTCATGCTGAATATCATAATATATACCAGGTGAACGTACCAACTGGCTTACGATAACTCTCTCTGCACCGTTGATTACGAATGTACCTGTTTCGGTCATAAGAGGTAAATCACCCATGAAAATTTCATGTTCGCTAATTTCATCGTTTTCTTTGTTGTAAAATCTAACTTTTACCTTCAAAGGTGCTGCATAAGTAGCATCTCTTTCCTTGCATTCTTCAATAGAATACTTAACATCATCCTCACACAATACAAAATCCACGAATTCAAGACTTAAATGTCCGCTGTAATCCGCGATTGGAGAGATGTCCTCAAAAACTTCCTTGAGTCCTTCGTCCAAGAACCACTGGTATGAGTCCTTCTGAACCTCAATCAGGTTAGGCATCTCAAGAACTTCTTTCTGTCTTGAGTAGCTCATTCTCACATTCTCACCGAACTGCTTTGGACGTATCCTGTTTTTCTCCATTAACGTTTCACCTCTTGAGCTTATTCTTTACTACTTATTGCAGATATTTCCTGAAATAATAGGAAATATCTCCACAATGAGTGCATTTTCCATATTATCACGGGCTTTTCAACGTGTCAAGGGAATTTTTGTAAATAAATAATTTTTGTTTTACACTGTTCCTGGTGTGTCATTTTTGTTTTATTTGACGTATGCAAAAAGGCTGTAAATAAACCGTAAGAAAGTTTATTTACAGCCTTTATTTTTGCTAAAATCACTTCAGCTCAGATGTGCAATGAGGACATCTTGTTGCATCAATATGAATCTTGGTTTTACAGAACGGACACTCTTTCTCTGTAGGAGCAGCCGGTGTCTCCTCCTTCTTCTTCTTGCGTCCATCCATAAGTCCGTTAATTGCCTTGACAAGACAAAAGATAACAAATGCAGTAATAAGGAAATTAATAACCGCCGTAATAAAATTACCATACATAAGTACCGGTGCATTCTCGCCGCTTCCCAGTGTGACTGTAAGGTTTGAGAAATCAGTACCTCCGAAAATACCCAGAAGAGGTGTGATGATATCTTTATTAAGTGATGTTACAATGGCAGTGAAAGCACCACCGATGATTACACCGACAGCCATGTCAAGTACATTGCCGCGGGCAATAAATTTCTTGAATTCTGCGAAAAACTTTTTCATATCCGTTTCCTTTCGTGAAATAATCTAACGATGTAATTTTATCACGAAAAGTGTCGATTTACAAGTATTTTTATTTCCTGCCGCCAAAGCCGCCCTGACTGCCCGGATTCTTCATTCCGCCCTGACCGCCGAAGCCGCCCATTCCCGTTGCGCCCATTGTTCCTGACTCCTGGGTCCAGCTTATTACACTGCTGCCATCTTTGTACAATGTGTATGTTGTGCCAACTTCAAAGCTGTCACAGCACAGCCAGCCGCCTGTATATGTTGAAGAAAGCTCAAAGGTCGCGATAACTTTTCCTGAACCGTCTTTCAATTCATATTTTCCTGCCGCAAAGCTTGTGCCTGATGATACATATGCGTTGCAGGAATTGCTTGGAGTCTCGCATATACCACCCAGTGCAATTATTGTGCCGCCTGTTACAGTAACCGAACCGTCTGTATCAAGAGAGCCTGCCATATTGCCCTGACTGCTTCCACCTTTTACAAGGACAAAACCGCCGCTCTGATTATAACTGCCATTAGAATCAATTGCATCAGTATCACCTGAAGGAGTTGTCACATCCAGGTAGCCTCCGCTTACATTAATGCTTGGTGTTTTTGCGCCTCCGCAGGCATTAACACCATCGTCAGATGCATATACAAAAACATCTCCGCCCTTAAAATTAACTGTATTGCCTTCAATTCCTTCATAGGATTCTTTTACATTAACATAGCCGCCGCTTATTGTAACAGTATCATCAGCATGGATACCGTCATCGGCACATATAATAGTAATCTTACCGCCGCTTACTTCAACTGTGCCGGCGCCATTGCTGCCATTTTCAAGAGTTGTATCTGAGTTGGCATGGATGCCGTCATCCTTACAGCTGATATTAATGGTTGCCCCAGATATAAGCACACTGTCGGCAGCCTTGATACCTTTGGTTGAATACTGTGACTTTGATGAATTGCCGCCCTGTGTCCTTGTTGTCAGATTAACCCAGTCACCTGTAATATGTGATTGTGAGCCGCTGCTAAAAAGGTAGGCATTCATTGACTTGTTAATGTTGGCGCCATCAGAAGATGACACATAGTCTGTAAGACTTGGAGCTGCTCCGGCATTAAACATATAAAAGGCCAGTGATTCGTAACCGCTTGGAGCCTTGGCAAGCAAGCCATAGTACCTTGTAGAACCTGAGCTTACTCCGGTACTGTAAGATGCCTTAACCCA
>JBJENU010000053.1:0-3486 GCA_051880355.1 Lachnospiraceae bacterium
TGAGCGGATATAATGTTAACCAGCTGGGAACACAGTATATTACATACACAGTAAAGGATGTATATGGCAACGAAACGACGGCCACTGCAACCCTTACGGTTTTAAAAATACCTGAGACAACAGCAGCAAAAAGATAATTCAGACAAGTGATTTTATACAGCTTCCGCGAATGGCAAGGGCGCTATTGGTGGAAGCTGTTTAGTGATAATATGGGTAAATGGAGGTTTGGTGATGGATTTATTTGAATATATGAGAGACAACAATATGAAGAAGGAATCACCACTTGCTTCCAGAATGAGACCCACAACTTTGGATGAAGTGGTTGGACAGAAGCATATTATCGGTCAGGACAAGCTGTTATATCGCGCAATTAAGGCTGACAAATTAAGCTCGGTTATTTTTTATGGTCCGCCGGGAACAGGTAAGACTACACTGGCCAGAGTTATAGCCAATACCACCAGTGCTGATTTTTGCCAGCTCAACGCTACAGTGGCAGGCAAAAAGGATATGGAAGAGGTTGTGCAGAAGGCCAAAGATAATTTGGGAATGTACGGCAGGAAGACCATATTATTTATTGATGAGATTCATCGTTTCAATAAGAGTCAGCAGGATTATCTTCTTCCTTTTGTTGAAGACGGAACGGTGGTACTTGTGGGAGCAACCACTGAAAATCCTTACTTTGAAGTGAATACTGCTCTTATATCAAGGTCAATGATATTTGAACTTAAGCCTCTTATGAAGGAAGATATCAGGGAACTGCTAATGAGGGCGGTAAGCTCTGATAAGGGACTGGGAAGCTTTGATGCAGTAATTGATGAGGAAGCTCTGGATTTTATGGCGGATGTTGCCAACGGGGATGCAAGGAATGCTCTCAATGCCATTGAACTGGGTGTGCTTACAACACCTAAGTCTGATGACGGAAAAGTCCACATTACCATTGATGTGGCAGCGGAATGTATTCAGAAGAGAGTTGTAAGGTACGACAAAGAAGGAGACAACCACTACGATACAGTTTCAGCATTTATTAAGAGTATGAGAGGCTCGGATCCGGATGCAGCTGTTTATTATCTTGCAAGAATGCTGTATGCGGGAGAAGATATTAAATTTATCGCCAGACGTATTATGATATGTGCCTGTGAGGATGTGGGAATGGCAGACCCCAATGCAATTGTGGTGGCAACATCATGTGCCCAGGCTGTTGAGCGGATTGGAATGCCGGAAGCAAGGATAATATTAAGTGAGGCGGCAGTATATGTTGCGTGTGCACCTAAGAGTAACGCCTCATATATGGCAATAGATAATGCACTTGACACAGTGAGGAATGAAAAAACATATGCGATTCCGTCGTATCTGCAGGATGCCCATTACAAGGGTGCTTCTTGCTTAGGACACGGACTCGGCTATATGTACGCTCACGATTATCCTAATAATTATGCGCCACAGCAATATCTGCCTGATGAGCTTGCAGACAGAACCTTTTATAAGCCTACAGATAACGGGTACGAGAAAAAGGTTAAAGAATATTTTAAGAGAATAAAGGAATTGGAGTAATTTATGAAGGAGCATATATACAAATTAGCACGGGGAGAATTTGAATATGAAATTCCACAGGCTGCTTTAAGTACCAGTCATCTGACTCTTTCTGTGCCTGTTGGCAGCAATTACAGCGGCAGCTTTAAGATTACTTCAGATTCCCGTCCCATTAAGGGTGTGTGTTACTCAGATAATGACAGAGTGGTAGTGGATACAAAAGGGTTTGAAAAAGTCGAAAATGTAATCCGGTTTACTGTTCTTACTGAGGGCTTTCAGGTTGAGGACACCATCAACGGTAAGTTTGATATTGTTACGGATGCATATGAATATCAGCTGCCGTATACTTTTAAAATTGTTGCAGGTAATGTGAGCACTGCCATGGGTAATATAAACAACTTGTTTCATTTTGCCAATCTGGTGCAGACTGAACCGGGGACAGCAGCAAAGTTGTTTTTGTCCGACGATTTTGAAAAGGTTTTTTTGTATAAAAATATTGAACTGTCGTCTGTTTACCGCGTCTTAAAGAATGGAAACGATGTATATCAGGCAATGGAAGAATTTCTGATTGCCGCCAACAGAAAAAATCCTGTCAATATCCATATAGGCAATTTGAAAAGACAGTATAAGGATGTGACTGAGGCAATCAGGGACATAATTCTCATTAATAAAGACGGATGGGGATATTTTAACCTTGATGTAAGATGTGACAGTGACTTTGTGTATTTGTCAAAAAAGTCTGTTAAAAGTGAAGATTTTATCGGTAACAAATTTGAGCTTGAGTACGTAATTGACTATGAAAAAATTCACGGCGGTCTTAACTTTGCATCAATTGTCATAGAGAACCAGAGACAGTCATTGACAGTGGAAATCACAGTTTCCGGACATAGCAATGATGTTTCAGGCAAAGTTGAAAATGACAGGAGACGTGTTGAACTTTTTAATACATATCTGTCTTTCAGAAGTAAAAAAATTGATTTCAAAGAGTGGATTGACAGAACTCTGGAACTTGCCGGAAAACTTTGGGAATATAACAGCAAAGATTACTTCGCAGGTCTGGTCCTTGCCCAGTGTAAGATTTTATTGCAGGAGGAGGCAGAGGCAGACAACATTTTGAATGAACTGCATGCCGGTATAATGGAGAGCCGGAATTATGATGTTCTGTATTCATATTATCTCTACGTCCGTTCACTTTCTTCAAATGAACTGGAAGAAAATAAAATCCTTATGGAAATTCAGGATTTATATGGGAAAAATTCCACAGACTGGCGTGTGCTCTGGGTTCTTATGCATATTGACATGACCTATGAGCAGAATAAAAGCATTAAACTGGCACAGATTAAATCAATTTTTTACAAGCGCAGAATGAACAGCCCTGTTATGTATTATGAGGCAGTTTCAGTCTTAAATGAGCAGCCTTATCTGCTCAGGGTGCTTGATGATTTTGAAATACAGGTGCTTTTGTTTGCGTGTAGAAGAGGAGTCCTTGGCAGAAATTTGCTCAGACAGATTTGTGATTTATGCGCTGATTATAAGACTACTAACGGCAATATTGTCAAGCTTTTTTACAATATGTATAAGCTGACAGGAGATGAAAAGGTGCTGGAAATCCTGTGCAGCCAGCTTATTAAACTTGGTGTGACGGATAAAAAATAGATCAGTATTTTTGAGGACAGCATCAGTCACGGACTTAGGATTGCAAGGCTTTACGAGACATATATGGAAATCAGACAGGAGGATGATTACAGCCAGCTTCCGAGAATGGTGCTTCTGTATTTCAGCTACAATAATGCGCTGGATGCAACAAGGCGGGCTTATTTGTATGCCAACATAATCATAAATAAGAACAGTGATATGGAGACATATAATTCCTACAGGAAGATAATGGAAGAATTCTGCTGTGAACAGATGGAGCTTGGCAATATCACCGGTAATCTGGCTATTATTTATAAGGAA
>JBJENU010000054.1:0-3475 GCA_051880355.1 Lachnospiraceae bacterium
AAGCTGATAGATACAGGATATGTTACTGCGGCAATGAATATTGACCGCGATAATGATGGCTGTATAGATAACTTAACAATAATCGTAGCTTGCGAAGATGGCAATACTAATACTATATTTTGCGGACTGGCCGGGAATTATGCAGGAGTAACATCTATTAATTGCAAGAGGGTTGCCGCATACAATATTATACCGGAAGGCAATGCCTATATGGGTTCAGGCCAGTCAGGCATCATTATTCACGAGTTTATGCACAGTCTTGGATTCCCGGACCTTTATCGCTCATCTGTAACGCCTGTGGGAACATGGGACATTATGAGTTCAGTATACCTTTATCTTCAGTATCCATTGGCCTACACCAGGTCTTCTGTTGGGAAATGGTTTGATATTCCTGTGGTGACCAAGGATAAGACAGGTTATTCGATATATTCTGCGGAGGCTGCATCGGATGTAGCTTTGAAAGAAAATCAGGCGGTTATTCTAAGTACCCCGTACTCAGATAATGAATTTTTTGTAGTGGAATATAGGAAACAGACCAGCCTTTATGATGCCACATATCCTTTGGACGCATCAATTTACGGTTCAGGGCTTGTAATCTACCGTGTAAATAATAATGTAGAATATAAGACCAATACAGGCTCTTCACCATATTATATTTATGTTTTCAGACCGGGAGATACATATTCTGATGGAATTGAGGCAGCAAACGGAACTCCTGAAAATTCCTATTTGTCAGAAGAGTCAGGAAGAACGGTGTATGGCTTGGCCGATTTAAGTAAAGGCCTAAAAGATGGTGCCATAACATATTCAGACGGAACCAACAGCGGTATTGTGATAAGCAACGTGGGAAGTGCGTCCGGTAACAGCATAACCTTTGACATAACTTTTACGGATATTGGAGATGATTACTGGAATACACAAGATTCACAGAATTATAGCGGTGATATGTCAGAAATCAGTGCATGCACAGATGATTCGGGTAATATTTATGTGGCAGAAGGCTTTATGGGTAATAAAAAGCTTGTAATATACAAGACTGCCGATGGCAGGCTGTCAGGCAGTGCTGTGGCAACTATTACTGACTACAGTTCAGGTGGAAAGGTAGTTAATTATAATGGCAGTATTTATGTTGCGTATATAACCGGCTCTTATCAGCTAAAGGTCTGCAGGCTAAGTGGAAATGAAGCAGCTTGTGTATATACTTCATCATCTGCAGCGGGAAATGAGGTGGCTGTGGGAACCGGAGAAGATGGAATTTATGTGGCCTATACGTCTGATGATTGTAATACGGTTTATGTAATCAAGTATGACGGAAATGTTGTGTCAGATATTGGCAGTATGCCGGCAAGTTATGCGGCAAGCCTGTCGGTTACAGTGTCAGGAGCGGTTCCGTACGTAGCATACAGAGAGTTTTTTAATAACAATTACGTTGTGGTAAAAAGGTATTCAGGCAGCAGTTGGGATTTGGTTGGAGATCTTAATGTCCAGGCTGTTAACATTGACATTGCAAATGACGGAACTTGCGTATATCTTGCTATATGTAAAAATGCCATATCAGGCGGGACTGCCAACAACGTATGGGTATACGACAAAAACCAATGGAATCAAGCCTCGGATACAGAGTATGACAGCTCCGACGTGGTAAGCGCAAGAATAGTTATGACGGGAAATAAACCGGGTATTTTTATACAGAATGGAACAGGAGGACTGAAGGCAGTCAGACTGTCGGACGGTACATATTCTGCAATAGGCAGTGATATAGCTTCTGCAAATGTACAGGATTACAGTGGTGTGTATATTGATGGCACACTTTATGCCGTGTATTGTGATTACAATACCCAGAACATGGTAATTAAGAGTTTTGATACGGATGCAGACTACAGTCAGGTGGACGCAGCGCTTGCAAAGGTTCCAAAGGATTTAAGCGATTACTCGGAGGAAACTGCCAATGCAGTCAGGGCGGCAGTTGCAGCAGTGGTAAGAGGCAAGAAAGCAAGCGAGCAGGCAGCGGTAGATGCAATGGCTAAAGCTATTGAAGATGCGGTAGCCGGCCTTAAATTCATTAAGAATGGTATCTTTAAGGCTGATGACGGCAACTTCTACTACTATGTAGATGATGAGATAGACACAACATGTAACGGTCTAAAAAAGAATGTTTATGATGATTCATGGTGGCTCATAAAAGACGGTGTGGTGAACTCAGATTACACGGGCTTTTACGAAAATGGTGCCGGAAAGTGGTATGTAATAACAGGCAAGATTGACATTAACTTCTCAGGACTTGCAAAGGAAGGTGATGAGTGGCTTTGCGTTAAGAATGGCAAATGCTATCCGGATTATACCGGTATGTTGCAGAATGGCGGTTCATGGTGGTATGTAGTAGATGGCAAGCTTGCTACGGATTATAACGGACTTTACACCAACGATGGGGGCACCTGGTTTATAAAGGGCGGTAAAATTTTTTCTGACTCAACGGGAATTTTTCAGATTGATGGTACGGATTTCTACTATGTAGTTAACGGACGGGTAGCAATCAGTCATACAGGACTTGTACCTAACAACAATGCGTTCTGGTACATCAAGGATGGTGTACTTACATCAGTCACGGGTATCGTTGAAATAGATGGGGACAGCTGGTATGTTGTAAATGGTAAACTTGCAACAAACCTGACATCAATAACCATCGATAATGTGACCTATGAGCTTAACAATGGAAAAATTATTTCCCTATCGTAAGGTGGAATCCATATGAAAATAATAGCAAAAATTCATACAGACTTCCCGCAGAAGTTCGGCATTCCCCGCCAAAGCGGACTGGTTAAGGAACTGGAGGGAAGGATAGTTTTTGAACCTGCATACCGAAGCCCTGATGCAGTAAAGGGACTGGAAAATTTTGACTATCTGTGGCTTTTGTGGGAGTTTGACGTGCCGGACAGGGAGAACTGGGCGGCAACGGTTAAACCGCCAAGACTTGGTGGCAATACCACAATGGGAGTATTTGCAACACGCTCACCCTTCAGACCCAACCATATCGGACTGTCATGTGTACGCCTGAAAAAAGTGGAGATAACCGAAAATGGTCCTGTAATAACAGTTGCAGGCGCTGATTTGCGGGATAACACGCCAATCTACGATATTAAGCCCTATCTGGCCTACACGGACAGCCATCCTTCGGCAAAGTCAGGTTTTGCAGATGCTGTCTATGATTACAGCCTTGAAGTTGAATTTCCGCAGGAATTGCTGGACATAATCCCCAAGGAAAAGCAGGAGGCAATAATAGGTGTATTATCACAGGACCCGCGGCCACAGTATCAGAATGACCCGGAACGCAAGTATGGAGTGGCTTTTGCCGGTTTTGACGTGAGATTCAGGGTTAAGGATAATATTTTGACTGTGGTTGAGATAGACAAATTTACCTGACTGTGATATAATACTTGGCAGTTAGTTGTTCAATAACTACGATGAAAGGAAAATA
>JBJENU010000055.1:0-3475 GCA_051880355.1 Lachnospiraceae bacterium
TATCTGTATGGGTGCACCATTTTATGTACTTGGACCACTTGTTACAGATATTGCTCCGGGCTATGACCATATTACGTCTGCCATAGGCGGCGCCATTGCGGCAGCTTCAGGAGCTTCCTTCCTGTGTTATGTCACACCGGCGGAGCATCTGGCTTTACCTAATGTAGAAGATGTTAAGCAGGGCATAATTGCTTCCAAAATTGCAGCCCATGCAGCTGATATTGCCAAGGGCATTAAAGGTGCAAGGGATATTGATGACAGAATGGCTGATGCAAGACGTAAGCTTGACTGGGAGGCACAGTGGGAATGTGCAATTGACCCTGAGACAGCCAAGGCAATCCGTGCGGACCGTTCACCGGAGCATGATGACACGTGTTCAATGTGTGGCAAGTTCTGTGCAGTAAGAAGTATGAATAAAGCGTTGAATGGTGAGTATATAGATATTCTGTAATGGAGGGGTTTGTATGCGTTATACATATCTTAGAATTAGAAATTTTAAGTCAATTAAAGATATGGAAATTGCGGATATAGATAATGTTTTAATTCTTGTAGGCCGCAATAATGCAGGCAAATCAATAGCACTCAGTGCAATCCGTGGAATTTCAGGGGATTATGAGGTAAAAGACACGGATTTTCACAGTCCGTCAGGAAATATATCAATTATTGCCAGACTGCGTATCTATGACCAGGATTTGCAGCTTCTTCACAGCAGGGGCATGGTGAGCAATTTTAAAAATTATGACAAATGGATAGAAGATTTCACCAAAAAGCTGCCATCCTACGATTGTGAAACAGGTATATTAAGCTTTGAATATGTTTACACAAGAAATGGTCAGGTACGTTTTAAGGACGGTGTATCTAAAAATAATGAATATATAAAAGAAGTTGTTCCGAGAATATATTTTGTGGACCATTTCAGGTCTACTTTAAACATTAATCAGGATTTAATTCAGATGGGGCCTGATTCAGACCTTAATAAGCTTCAGGAAAACCAGTGCATATTTGACAGTACCAAGACCTGCAACCAGTGTTTTGACTGTATTGGCCTTATCAACAAGAAAAAACCGGAGGAACTGACTCTTCTTGAGACAAGCAGGTTGCTTCAGTATAAAATGTTCAATGTGAATTTAAGTGATTTTACAGCCAAGCTCAATGAAGCATTCGCAAGAAACGGAGGTTTGTCTGAGAAAATACGGTATCAGCTGACCTTTGATTCTGATAAGGTTTTCAGGCTTGTTACAATGGTCAGAAACGGGGAAGGCGGCACTGAGCAGAATATTGAAAATCTCGGTGAAGGCTTGAGAAGCATTTACTTTTTGTCACTGCTTGAAACCTATGCTGCCACAGAAAATAAGGCTCCTCACATAATTATGATAGAAGAACCGGAGATGTTTCTCCATCCGCAGCTTAAAAAGGTGGCAAGCCGGATTCTTTACAAGCTTTCTGCAAAAAATCAGGTTATTTTTTCGACACATGAGCCGGAAATGCTGTTTAATTTTTCTTCAAAGCAGATAAAGCAGGTGATGCCTGATGCCAATTATAATACAATTGTTAACCGGAAAACTAATATTGATGCAATTCTTGATGATTTGGGATTTACTGCCAATGATTTAATGAATGTAAGTTTTGTGTTTATTGTTGAAGGTAAGCAGGACAGAAGCCGTCTTCCGCTGCTTCTTAAAAAGTACTATGCAGAGATTATCAATGACCAGGGTGAATTAAAGCGTGTAGCCATAATTGCAACCAACAGTTGTACCAACATTAAAACCTACGCTAACTTAAAATACATCAATTCACTTTACTTAAAAGACCAGTTTATGCTTATCCGGGATGGTGACGGTAAGGATGCAGATTATCTGGAAAGTCAGCTTTGCAGTTACTATCGCGACAGGGAAAGAGAAGAAAAGGGAAAGATTCCAAGAGTTACCCGTGACAATGTCCTTATTCTGAAATATTATTCCTTTGAGAATTATTTTCTCTTTCCTGAAGTTATGGCAAAAGTTGGCGTGGTAAAGTCTGTTGATGAATTTTATGATATTTTGTGGAGCAAATACAATGAATATCTGTGCAGGCTTTCCAGTGTTAAAAATATGCTGGAGAAATGTAATTTTACAATTGACAGCAGGCAGGATTTGATTGACCATATGGAAGATATAAGGATATATGTCCGCGGACATAATTTATTTGACATATTCTACGGAAGATTCAAAAAAAGGGAGAATGAAATTCTTACAAAATATATTAATGCAGCACCAAGGCAGGTGTTTGACGATATTTTAAAGAAAATAGATAAGTTTGTATTTTTTGAGTCAAAGAAAAGATTATAAATGGTAACCTACGGGCGTTGCTCAATAACTGCTTGACAGCTGTTGAACAGCGCCCTTGATTTTACAGAGATTTAAGTACCAGACCGGCCTTGAATAAATCACCGTCTATTTCAAGTCGAAGCTCCCCATCCATAAGCTTCATAAGGCTGGAAACTATTGAAAGTCCAAGGCCGCTGCCTTCAGTGCTTCTTGAAGCGTCTCCCCTTACGAAACGCTCCATAAGCTCATCAGGACTTAAATCCAGCTTATCCCTTGAAATGTTTTTGAAGGTTACAATTGTATTTTCCCCATCACGCAAGAAGCTTATATACATTCGTGTTCCTGCTAAAGAATATTTGCATATGTTGGACATTATGTTATCGACGCAGCGGAAAAGACATTGCATATCCGCTTTAACGTACATATCCTTCGGAAATTCCATAATGGCAGGGGTAATTCCGGAACTGTTTAATCTGTCCTCATATTCACCCATAATCTGTTCTGCCATAATACCAATATCACAATTAGTTATATCGACTTTAATCTGTCCTGTTGCCGCCTTAGAGGCCTCAATCAGGTCAGTTATCAGCTTTTTCAGTCTGTTGGACTGGCGGTCAAGAACATTAATATAACTTCTGGCTGTGTTACTGTCCAAATCTTCATTTTTTAACAGTCCGACATAATTAATGATTGAGGTAAGCGGTGTCTTTATGTCATGTGACACATTGGTTACAAGCTCGCTTTTCAGACGTTCACTTTTAACCAACTGCTCAAGGACATCTGAAAAATTGTCATTTATGTTGTTAAGATTATCATTAATCGTCTTGTATGTTCCGACTAAATTCTTTCTGTCTATCCGGGAATTGACCGGGTCTGAATGAATTTTTTCAATGTTTTGAAGAGTCTTATTCAGGGCAAAATTGGAATAAAGCATATATATTACAAAAATTGTGGTTGCAAATATTGCTATAATCAAAGATGATTTGAAAATGGCATATAATATTACTTCTGATATAACAAATATTCCTAAACGTATTAGAAATCTTACTTTATCAGGAAGCTTTAAATAATATTCTTTGAGAAAATTAAATAAGGTTTCACATTTTTTGTAAAATTTTTTAATGTATTTATCAGCGCCTGTTTTGCTTATAAAGGTGGAACTGTATAAC
>JBJENU010000056.1:0-3437 GCA_051880355.1 Lachnospiraceae bacterium
TACTGTTTATAGGGTCCTTGAGAGCTTCCTCAATTATTTTTAAGGAATCTTCATCAGTCAATTCATAACCTTTTATTCTAGTGCCTTGCAAACCATGATATGCAATCACAAGGTTTGTGGAATCCCCTATAATATAATTAGGCAATAACATTCCCTGCTGTTTTGAGTAACTTTCTTTAAGTCCCGAAACCTCCATCGGAATAATATTGGTACAATTTCCATTCCTGTTAACCATAAAAATATAATTGGTATTGACCTTGGTTGTCATATTCAGATTATTATCGGTTCCATATTTAATGGTTGTTTCCTTAAAATCCGCAACCTTCCTATAAGAATTAACAGCCTTGGAAATATACAGATATGTACCGTCAAAATTCTCTAACGTAATAAAGCCACTGTCAGCTGAGCCTCCGAACCCTCCTGAAGCTATACTGTTATCACATTCAATTGCATAAAACTTTTCGATTTTTTTACTCACTGTATCAAGCCTGTTAACTACATACTCTGAAGCTGTAGCTGTGGCATAATACATATAACCATTATTGTCAAAAAGCACATATCCGTTAGTCCAGCCTAATATATCACTATCTTTATTGCTGTCAGTCCTAAGGACTTCCTGAAATTTATTCAGATTCAAATCATAATAATCAATCAAATAATCCTTCACGCCTGTAGTAACATCAGTGAATCTGAAATTAACATATACCTTTCCCGGCATGGCAGTTAACATAAACAGCGGCGTACGTCCTGCACTGTTATCATATGTTGTGATTAACTCAGGCTTGCTGCCGTCGGCAATTGAAGCACGGTAAAGAGAAGGCTGAAATGCATTAGCAGTAAAATAGTATACATATCCATCATTAAAGCATATGTCATCTACATCTGTAGCCATATCCCAGACCGAAAAACTATCCACATTAAGGACTGTATGATTCTGCCTGTCACGTCCGTACAAATCATATGATATAATATGGTCATACTCATCTGTTCTCTCAATCATATACAATCTGTCCTTGTAATACCAAATTGCATTTGAAATAATATTTTTCAGAATGGTATGGGCATCACAGTCCTCATTATTATGCTGGCATGTGGTCTTTGAGCATAGCGGGTACTGCTCATCCTGAGCCTTATCATAGAAAAACAGATATGACAACCCACTTGTTCCCAATGCTTCTCCACTTATATAATAAAATCCCTTATCTGATGCTGCCGAACTTAAATTCATATAGTACTGTGGCTCTGTTTTATTAAAATTACTAACATACTTAACAGTCTCTGTAGGCTTGGTTTCATTGTCTGCATCAGCTGCAGTAGTACATGCTACAAGATTAAACAGCAACGCCAGTGAGACAGCAGCACTTATGATGCGGTGTAAACTTTTAAGCATAGTTCATAATCCCCCTAACTAATACTTTGTTAAACATAATAATATATCATCATTTATATTTTGTCAATATTTTAATATGATGAGTTATCAGCCAACCAGCCTCACTGTTATATAACTATTTTTTCTTTTTCTTCTTTTTAGGTTTCGCCTCATTTTTAAAGCTCATTACAAGAAAAGCGACCGCTAAAACCAGCTGTAAAACTGCACCTGCTTTTTCTATAGCAATACCGTTATCCTTTTTTTCCTTATTGTCCTCCATAAATACTGCCTCTCTTTCCACTTTATATTGTCTAGTATTTTAGAATAAATGTCTCCTTCAGACCCTGATAAATACGACATGCCAATTTGTGATATCCTGCATTGTTGGGATGAACTGCCTTCTCGTCATAGTACCATTTTTTCCTGTTTTCCTCCATTTCAGGATACAGACCCATTCCATTATAACAATCAATGTACGGAACATTATATTCAAGTGACACTTCATAAATGGCATTAACATAATCAGTTAAATTAATTCCATTTCTATTAATTTTCTCCATTCTCACCGTTGGTGACAAAAGAATAGGGGTCTTGCCCATTGAGTACACATATTCAACACATTCCGCAACTGCGGCTTTAAATTCATCCAACGAATATCCCATATAAAAATCATTGGTACCGGCTGACAAAATAACATATTCCGTGTCAATTTTGGGCAGGTACTCTTTTAATCTTGTAATAACCCTGACGTCTTGGTCAAGCACCTTTGTCAGTCCCTCGTAGCCGCCATATCCGAACATTGTTTTAACACCGTCTTCAGGCTGAGCAATATAACCCGAACCGCCAACACCATAGGTGTGGACATTAACACCGGCTTTTTCATGAAGAATTTTTTCCCAGGAAGTCGTTGAACCGGCGCCTACAGTAATTGAATCGCCAAATACAACAAAATCCGGATGTTCATCACTTATAACCGTATAGTAAAGCCCTCCTGACATCATTACAGTATAGCTGCTTTTAACATACATACCACAAATAATCTGCTGCTTTGTCTCCGGGGCAGTTGGTGCCACAAGTGTAAATTTGCCTGATGTGATATCAAATGCAAGCCATCCCCATGAGCCCATGGTAAGCTCCTGCTTCTCACCTACAACATACTTTACTTTGTTGGCTCTGACAACTGAATTCGCCGGTATTTCAATAATGCCTTTTTTAAAATTAAACTCTATTGGATGCGGGAGATATCCGACAATGTTGGTACAAGTCTGCTCATCTCTGCCTCTATTAACCGAAGTATCAGTATTATACTTCCTTTTCTTCTTCTCAGCCATAATAGCGTTTCTCCTTTTGTTTTATATAATACCAAAATGCCTGCATGCTTTCCAGATTCCGTCATTATCCATTGAATCCGTAACATAATCAGCCACTTCTTTTATCCTGTCACTGCCGTTTCCCATTGCAATACCTGTTCCTGCAGTAAGAAACATACCAATGTCATTAACACTGTCTCCGAATGCAAATGCAGCTTTTGTGTCAATTCCAAGTTTTTCACACACTTTCCTGATTCCAACACCCTTATGATAGCCCTTGGGAACAATTTCACATATATTCTCGTTATGAACTATGAAATCAAATTCCTTTTCCAATTCCTTAAAGCAGCTTTCCCTGTCAGCATTTCTTGTATCACAGGAAAGCTTGGACGCCTCCCATACTCCCTGATATTCTTTTATCTGCCTCCAACGCTCTTTAAGTTCACTTTTAAGCTTCTTACCATACATATTCTCCCTAAAATCTTCATCGTCGAAATACAGATATTCCCGACCCTCCAAAATCGGTTTCATTCCATATTTTCTCACAATATCTATGGTTCTGGACAAAAGCTCATTATCAAGCCGGTAATAATCAAGAATCTCTCCGTTATATTCTGCCATAGTGCCGCAGCCTGACACGATTCCGTCAAAACCAATTCCCAGCAATTCTTCGTTTCTTATATAACCTCTTGCACGCCCGCTGCAAATAAAAGCCAGATGTCCGTTTTTTCTTGCCTGTCTTATGGCAGCTATGGTGC
>JBJENU010000057.1:0-3436 GCA_051880355.1 Lachnospiraceae bacterium
CTCATCATCCCACACTCTTGCATAACTTGGATGTCCGGCATCATTCACTCCTGTAAGTATCATAGTAAGATAATCAGGAAATGTTCTTTTGATAACAAAAGTTGATGTCTGATATGTCGAACCGCTCGCATTATAATAATTTCCCGTAAAAGATTCTTTTGCCCATACAGAACCAGTGAAATCACAGGTACAATTGGTAGCCATTTCTAAATGTATTGAAGGCGGATACCCCCAGCATTCATCAGGATCATAATAGTGTGTAGTGGTACAAAACAGACCTTCTCCACTACCAGTTGGTAAATCTATTAAAAATGTGCAGTAAGAGGGGTAACTTGCACTAATAGGCGGCAATATTATTGTATCATCTTCTCCGAAATCTCCCGGTTCATTGATGTAATTATAGCTCTGACTCTCTTTATTATCATCTTTGACTTTCCCATTTGCCCTTCCATATACGACAGTTGAGCAAACCATAGTCAATACACATACCATTAAAATAGTTAGTTTAAATTTTCTCATAATCAATATACCTCCTCATAATATTCTCTGCATTAAATTTCTGACTTCTTTTATAAATACTATATTAATATTAATCTTTTACCCTCCTTCTAAATCATATTATTTATTATATAGACATATTATCACATTATTTAGATTTTGTAAATATATATAATATAAAAAATACAGTTTTTTATTGTATCAGTTATATCCCTTATATTAGTATTGTTATTTATATATTTTATCATCTATGTATTAAGTTTTAAAAAATTCCGTGGTTGCCCACGGAATTTCTCAGCTTTTAAATTATGATGGCTGCTTACCGATATAAGCAAGGATACCACCATCAACATAAAGAATGTGACCATTTACAGCATCAGATGCTTCTGAAGCAAGGAATACTGCAGGACCAGCCAGTTCTTCAGGCTTGAGCCATCTGTTAGCAGGTGTCTTAGCACAGATAAACTGATCGAATGGATGTCTTGAACCATCAGCCTGTCTCTCACGAAGAGGAGCTGTCTGTGGTGTCTCTATGTAACCAGGTCCAATACCATTACACTGGATGTTGTACTGACCATATTCAGAACAGATATTTCTTGTGAGCATCTTCAAACCGCCCTTAGCAGCTGCATAAGCAGATACAGTCTCACGTCCAAGCTCTGACATCATAGAACAAATGTTGATAATCTTACCAGCATTCTTCTTAATCATTGAAGGAAGAACTGCCTTAGATACGATGAATGGAGCGTTAAGGTCAACATCGATAACCTGTCTGAACTCTTCTGCCTTCATCTCAATCATAGGGATTCTCTTGATGATACCTGCGTTGTTAACAAGAATATCGATAACGCCAACTTCCTTCTCAATCTGAGCAACCATAGCATTAACTGCATCCTCGTCACAAACGTTGCATACATAACCGTGAGCTTCAATTCCAAGCTCCTTGTATGCTGCAATACCCTTGTCCACAAGCTCCTGCTTAATATCGTTGAAACAAATTGTTGCACCGGCCTGAGCAAATGCTGAAGCGATAGCGAAACCGATACCATATGAAGCACCTGTAACTAATGCAACTTTGCCTTCAAGTGAAAAATTTACTGCCATTTTTCTTTTCTCCTTTAAAAATTAATCTATTATAACCCAAAGGGCTACAAACTTACTTAATATCCTTCATATCAACAGGATCCATATCATCAAAATCCTGATTCTCGCCTACCATGCCCCAGATAAAGGTGTAAGCATGTGTAGCCGAAGCTGAATGAATTGACCAGCTAGGTGAGATAACAGCCTGCTCGTTACGCATAACAATGTGTCTTGTCTCTGTAGGTTCACCCATATAGTGGAAAACAATATCCTCCTGTGGTACTTCAAAGTAAAGATATACTTCCATTCTTCTGTCATGTGTATGACAAGGCATTGTATTCCATACGCTGCCCGGCTCAAGAGCTGTCATACCCATCTCAAGCTGACAGGATTCAACCTGTCCCGGAAGAATATACTTATTGATAACTCTGTGGTTGGCATTCTCAAGGCAGCCAAGCTCCTTCTTATTCTCAGGAAGGATATCCTTGTCAGGATCGATAAATACTGTAGGATATGTCATATGTGCCGGTGCACTGTTAAAATAGAACTTAGCAGGGTTAGCAGGATCTTCGCTTGAAAAGCTGATGTCCTTAGCACCCATACCTATGTACATACCATCCTTATACTTAAACTTGTACTCTGTACCGTCAACAGTTACCGTACCCCTGCCGCCGATGTTGATGATACCCATCTCACGTCTCTCAAGGAAATACTTAGCTCTGAGTTCGTCTCCTGCTTCAAGCTTAAGTGTCTTGCTTATAGGTGTTGCAGCACCAACAATGATACGGTCAATCTGACTGTACACGCACTTAATCTCATCTGCCACGAAAACCTCTTCAATAAGGAAATCGTGTCTTAATCTTGCTGTGTCATAAGTCTTGACATCCTGTGGATTAGCTCCTGGTCTTACTTCCATGATAATTCTCCTTACATACGTTCATAATTGCAAGCTGACTTGCACTACATCCATATTACCACTTTTTTTTCAAAAAGTAAAGTCAATTCGTAATTATTAAATATTTATTAAAAATGGAAAATTTTGTATCATTTCAAAAAAAACTGTGATATCATTGAGAAAAATATTTTAAACACAAATAATAAAGAGAGGATGACTATGCTACAGTTAAAGAATATTCACAAAGAATACATTGTAGGCGACAACAGAATCGAAGCTCTTAAGGGCATTGACCTTGAATTCAGGCCTTGTGAGTTCGTTTCCATTCTTGGTCCTTCAGGCTGCGGTAAGACTACCATGCTTAATATTATAGGAGGACTTGACCACTATACCTCAGGAGACCTTATTATTTCCGGGAAATCAACTAAGGACTTTAATGACAAGGACTGGGACAGTTACCGCAATCACTCAATCGGTTTCGTTTTCCAGAGCTACAACCTGATTCCCCACCAGACAGTGCTTGCCAATGTTGAGCTTGCCCTGACACTTTCAGGCGTGTCCAAGGAAGAACGTCGTGCCAAGGCAATAGAGGTGCTTAAGAAGGTTGGCCTTGAAGACCACATTAACAAGCGCCCTAACCAGCTTTCCGGCGGTCAGATGCAGCGTGTTGCCATTGCAAGAGCTTTGATTAACGACCCTGAGATTCTTCTTGCAGACGAGCCTACAGGTGCACTTGATTCAGAGACATCAGTTCAGATTATGGAGCTTTTGAAGGAGATTGCCAACGAGAAGTTAATTATTATGGTTACCCATAACCCTGACCTTGCTGCCCAGTATTCAACACGTATCATTAAGGCTCTGGACGGTAAGATTATTGACGATTCCAACCCTTACAGTTCAGAAGCCAATCAGGCAGCCAGCTCCCCTAAGAGTGTTAAGCCAGGTAAGACATCAATGTCG
>JBJENU010000058.1:0-3433 GCA_051880355.1 Lachnospiraceae bacterium
ATGAACGATTCTTGAAAGAGTTGGAAAATTTAGACTTTGAAAGTGAGGAAAATAATGAATAACCCAAGTATTAACCCTAAAAAAATGGCACTTATCAATGAATTTCAAAAGATGGCAAAAAACAAGCCCCAGTCAGAGCTTCTTCCGCTGGTTCTTGCATTGTCAAACAAATCCCGGTCCATGGGATTAAATTTTACTAAAGAGGAAATGATGATGATTGTCAACTCTATGAGACCAAATATGTCAGAGCAGGAAAGCTCACAGATAGATATGATTATGAATATGATGAAATAACAAAAAAACGGCGGGAAAATCATTGGTGACTTTCCCGCCTTTCTTAATAACTTAATTAATTACGCTTAAACTCCTGCTTCTGGCCATTAATTGTCATTGTGAGCTTATCGCCGTCAATGGTATAGCCATACTCAACATTCTGTCCCATAATTGTAAGTGTTATTGTGTCATCAGTGCTTGTGTATGTGAAATCCATTGAGAACATTCCCTCAACTTCCATCTTGCCTGTACCATCCTTGTTAAACTCAAAGATGTTATCAACAGCCGTAGTTGTATCAACCCACTTGCCCACAAGACCTTTCTCTCCACAGGCTACAAGTGACATTAAACACACAAGAACCATAGTTAATGCTAAAGTTTTTCTTACCGCCTTCATATTCTCCATATCCTTTACTTACTTCTTAGTATACGTTACTGTCTGATTATCTTCATCAGTAATTGTAAGCTTACTGCCATCAATCTTGTATGTATATTCCTGTGAACTTTCCATACCAAGAAGTGAAATAGTAATTGTGAGCTTATCGCCATCGGTCTTATATGTACCTGACATCTCTAAGCCCATTGCAGACGCCTTACATGTTCCATCCTTCTCGAATGTGAAACTTGATGTAACACCATCCTCTGTCATAGACCATGTACCAACGATACCGGAATCACCGCAAGCTACAAGCGACATTGCAAGGACAAGAACTGCAACTAAACTGATTGCTCTCTTTGCCATTCTCATGCCAAACTCCTCCTTATTAATATTTTACACAGAAAATTATAACATTTTGTCAGAAAATGTCAATCTTTTTATTTTACTGCTCCTATCAAATCGTTAATGTCACTTATATTATATTTCTGCATATATTTCTCTATGCCATCAATTATCTCCAAAGTAGCGTATGGATTGTTAAAATTGGCAGTTCCCACAGAAACAGCCGTGGCACCTGCAAGGATAAATTCCATGGCATCCTCCCATGTGGCAATACCACCCATACCGATAATTGGCAGTTTAACCGCATTGGCCACCTGATAGACCATTCTTACAGCAACCGGTTTAATGGCAGGGCCGGACATGCCGCCGGTCTTATTGGCAACTGCAAAAGTTCTTCTGTTAACATCTATCTTCATTCCTGTCAAAGTATTAATAAGCGAAAGTACATCTGCTCCGCCTGCTTCTGCCGCCTTGGCCATAACCGTAATATCAGTTACATTAGGACTAAGCTTCATAATAACAGGCTGCTTTGCGTGCTTCTTAACTGCTGCAGTAATACGCTCCACCGCCTTAGGGTCCTGGCCAAATGCAATTCCGCCTTCCTTTACGTTAGGACACGAGATATTAATCTCAAGCATATCAACAGGCTGCTCACCCAGTTTTTCTACTGCATCAATGTAGTCTTCTTCTGTTTTACCGCAGACATTTACAATAATTCTGGTATCATACTGCTTCAAAAAAGGAATATCCCTCTTGACAAAGGTATCAAGTCCCGGATTTTGCAGACCTATTGCATTAATCATACCGCCATAGGTTTCGGCAATTCTTGGAGTAGGATTACCCGGCCATGGCACATTGGCTACGCCCTTGGTAACCACAGCTCCTAACCTGTTCAAATCCACAAAATCGCAATATTCCACACCTGAGCCAAATGTTCCGGAGGCTGTCATAACCGGATTCTTTAATTCAATTCCTGCTAAATTAACTTTAGTATTCATTAAATTTCTACCTCCTTAGCATTAAATACCGGACCCTCTTTACAGATTCTTGCATTATTCACCTGGGAATGTTCATCCTTTTCCTTGGTTTTGCATACACACGCAAGACATGCACCTATTCCGCAGGCCATTTTTTCTTCCAGTGAAATGAAGCACTCCATTCCGTTTTCTTCTGAGAATTTCTTAACTGCCCGAAGCATCGGCATAGGACCACAGGCATATATAACCTTGCCGGTAATTTTCTGTTCCTCAATCGCCATAAGCACATTACCCTTGGTTCCAACACTTCCATCCTCTGTGGCAATAGTAACTCTTCCAAACTGTGCAAGCTCTTTATCAAGGAACAATTCGTCCCTGTAACCGACTACAATCTCTTTCTTACAATTAAGTGACTTTGCAAGCTGAAGCATTGGAGGAATTCCAATACCTCCTCCAATGAGAATTGCATCTTCATCAAAAAGCTCATATCCATTGCCCAGTGGACCTGTAACAACCACTGTATCGTCTGTGACCAGATGGGAAAACTCATTGGTACCCTTGCCTACAACTCTATAGACAAGCCTCAACTTACTTCCTTCAACCTCACAGATACTGATTGGCCTTGGAAGCAGATTAGCACCATCTTTGCAGTAAACACTAACAAACTGTCCTGCCCTTGCAAGACCTGCTATCTTACTTGTCTCTAACCATAAACTATATACATCCGATGCCAGTTTTTCCTGACTGATAACCTTTACAGTCTCTCTTACCGGCTTAACACTTGCCATTGTCATAATTCTATCCTCTCTGTGCCAAAGCCTGTCCAATATCTTCCTTCATGTCAAGAACTGCCTGTCTTGATGCATCAGCAAAATTAAGTGTGCCAAAGCCTGCATACTTTTCCTGCTGATAAGCCGCAATAATACCTCTTGAGCTGTTAACAATGGCACCAAGACCATCCTCATTGAAGAAATTAACAAGGTCTGCGCCCTTACCGCCCTGTGCACCGTACCCCGGTACAAGAATGAATGACTTAGGCATAATCTTT
Organism: Lachnospiraceae bacterium; assembly: GCA_051880355.1. GTDB lineage: Bacteria > Bacillota > Clostridia > Lachnospirales > Lachnospiraceae > JBJENU01. The sequence continues at coordinate 3,020 of JBJENU010000058.1, forward strand.
CTTAAGACCTTACCCATCTCCGGATATGTGGCACCAACTACCGCACCGATATAGCTGTAGTCCTTGCCCATATGCTGCTGCCCCCACTTGGCAACCTGTTCACCGACATGCTCATAAAGTGGTCTGCCATCAATAAGTCTGTCCTGAAATTCTCCGCTTGAAGGATTAGAAGTCTTAACAAGAATGAAAAGACCCTTGTTCTCTTCCTTACAAACCTTAATGAACGGATTAATTCCATCTGAACCAAGGTAAGGATTAACTGTGGCAAAATCTTCATCAAAAGCACTGTATTCCCTGCTTCCCACCTTAACCTTACCAAGGTGTGCAACTGCATATGCCTCAGATGTGGAACCGATATCACCTCGTTTAACGTCCCCAATAACTACCAAATCCTTAGACTTGCAGTAATCAACA
>JBJENU010000059.1:0-3414 GCA_051880355.1 Lachnospiraceae bacterium
CTCTTCATCAGAGGCCTCAACACTCAAAATGCTTAGTTTCCTCACCGTGTTCATTTTTACTGTGCCTGTTATTGCAAGATAAAGTGCCACCGGATTTTCTACTGACTTAGCTTTTTTTAAACTTACAGGGTCATCAAACTGCTGATATCCCCTTGGAAACAACTCTAATAAATCTTCTGCCGTAAATACATCCAGGCGGTTAAGGAGCTGGGCATACTTGCTTCCTATTCCCTTAACTGACTGTAAATCCATACTCCCCACCTCCTTTTCAGATTCAAATGCTATTTATCCGTGCTCATAAGCTTCAACGGTAAGCCAAGTAAAAGAGCTCCTCCCACGATATTGCCAAGAGTTACCAGCACAAAATTCTGCAAAAGCAAATCTGCCGGCAGACCGCCCATTAAAAAGCCTGAAATTGTAAATATGCCCATATTGGCTACACAGTGCTCAAAGCCTGAAATAACAAATGTCATAATAACACAGAACATAACCACCAGCTTGCCGCTTTCAGTTTTCATTCTCGTACCCGCAAATACAGCAAGGCAGACCATAAAATTACACAAAATTCCTCTTATGAATAATTCAAAAGGTGCCACATTAAGCTTACCCATAATAAAGCTGTTGAAGTAGTCGGTAAGAATTTCCTGACATGTTCCTGATAAAATGAACAGTCCCCCGAAAATAAAGCAGCCGGCAAAATTACCGATGTAGCTGACAAGCCACACCTTTAAAACGCTGCCTATGGAAACATTTTTGTTAAAGTATCCTATTGCCATTGTCATATTATTGCCGGTAAACAGCTCCCCGCCAATAAATACAATAAGCACAATGGCTATTGAAAAAAGAAAACCTCCGGCCAGCTTGCCAAACTGCGGAAATGTAGGATAAAGTACTGCTGCAGTAACATTGGAAAGTAACACCGCAAGGACAATAAAAGCACCTGCAAGCATGGCTCTCAAAAAATATTTGCCAAAATGACTGTCAAGCAGCTCACTTTTACCTCTTGCAGCAAAACCAATGCTATCAATTTCACTCTGTAACATATGTAAACTCCTATTTTAATTCTTATACGCATAAAAACCGCCAGAGAACCAGCTCTGGCGGAAAATTATTATTCTACTGAAATAATATAATAGTAAACCGGCTGACCACCATACTGAACTTCCACATCCAAATCAGGAAAATTCTCCAGAATCTCTTCTCTTAATTTGTCTGCTTCTGAATCAGAAATCTCACCGCCGTAGTATACGCTTACAAGACCTGACTCATCATCAACCATCTTGCCAAGCATCTCTATTGCAGTTTTGTCAACTTCCTTGCCTACTGCCAGAATTCCCTTATCGCCAAGACCCATAATATCGCCGCAGGCAATATCTATTCCGTCAATTGAAGTATCCCTCACTGCATATGTCAACTGTCCTGACTTAACTGTGGTAAGACTGTCAATCATATCCTGTGTGTTGTCTTCCTTACTCTTGCTCATCTCAAAATTAATCAGTGCTGTAATTCCCTGAGGAATTGTCTTGGTAGGAATCACAATGATTTCTTTGTCTTCAACAAGGCTTACAGACTGCTGAGCCGCAAGAATAATATTGGAATTGTTAGGTAAAACAAATACTACATCTGCGTTAACCTTATCAATTGCCTTAATAATGTCATCGGTACTTGGATTCATTGTCTGACCGCCTCTGATAACCTCATCAGCGCCAAGTCCCTCAAAAATATCGCCAATTCCCTTGCCTGCCGCAACCGCAACAAATCCGAAAGGTTTCCTTGGTTCTTTAGGTGCAGCCTGTTCTTCCTTGGCTGCCTGTTGCACTTCCTGCTTCTGGAAAAGTCTCTCATTGTGTTCTTCACGCATATTATCAATCTTCATCCTGGTAAGGTATCCGTATGTAAGACCCTTCTGAATTGCAAGACCAGGATCATTGGTGTGAACATGAATCTTAACCAGTTCATCATCTGCCACGCATACAATTGAATCGCCAATAGACTCAAGATATGACTTAAACTCAAATTCATCCTTGGAAGTAAATTCTTTCTCAAGCATTACGATAAACTCTGTGCAATATCCAAACTTAATATCTACTGTATCGATTGCACTTCCAAGAGCCTCTCCGCCCTGTGCGACTGTTCTTGCAGGCTTAACATCAACATCAAAATCTGTCACCTTGCCTGTAAGTGCATCGAAAGCACCCTGAATCACAACCATAAGGCCCTGTCCGCCTGAGTCGACAACTCCGGCTTCTTTAAGAACAGGCAGCATCTCAGGAGTTCTTGCAAGAACTGCGTTGCCCTCGTCAATAACCTGTGAAATTAACTCCTCGAGATCTGTAACCTCTTCAGAAATCTCAGAAATCTTAACAGCCATACCCTTGGCAACTGTAAGGATTGTGCCCTCCTTAGGCTTCATAACTGCCTTATAAGCAGTCTCCACAGCCTTCTGGCACGCCATACTAAGACCTCTTGCATCAATTACTTCCCTTGTTGCAATTTCCTTACAAAAGCCTCTGAAAAGCTGTGAAAGAATAACACCCGAATTACCTCTTGCACCCCTTAATGAACCGCTTGAAATAGCCTTGGACAAACCTGACATTGTAGGTGTATCAAGAGCTGTCACTTCCTTAACAGCTGACATAATAGTCATAGTCATATTAGTACCTGTATCACCATCCGGAACAGGAAAAACATTAAGGTCGTTAATCCACTCCTTCTTAGACTCTAAATTCTTTGCGCCTGCAATGAACATCTTCTGAAGAGTTGACGCATCTATTGTATTAATAGCCACTTGTAGAATCCTCCTGAATCTTAATCTATAACTCGAACGCCTTCAACGAAAATGTTAATCTTCTCAATCTCGAGTCCTGTAAACTCTGTAACCTTATATTTTACATTCTCAATAAGGTTCTCTGCAACTGTCGAAATGCTAACCCCATAGGAAACAATTACATGGAAATCAATTGTGAGCTTATTGTGCTCGTCAATATCAACATTTATACCCCTTGTGATACTATTTCCTTTAAGAATCTTAACAAGACCATCCTTCATGCTGACCGCAGCCATACCTACAATGCCAAAACATTCCACGGCTGTTGAGCCTGCATACTGGGCTATTACTGTTGGTTCAATGATAACTCTTCCTAATTCATTATCTAATTGTCCTTTCATAGGTCTGCCCTCCTTATTTCTTACTACTTAATATGTATATTATACCTTATGCAGGTGAAAAAATAAACATATTTTTAGAAAATTTTATCGCTTTAATCGTAATAGTTTGATATTCAAAATTGTTTTTGCTGTAAAAAAAGGCAAACTACACCCAGTATAGTCTACCTTTATCAAACTTAATCAAAACAAAAATTATGCACGCTCAACTGCACCTGAACGCAGACAAGAAGTACATACATACATCTT
>JBJENU010000060.1:0-3413 GCA_051880355.1 Lachnospiraceae bacterium
CATAGCTTCTGAGCCATTTAGAATCCATATTGGAAAAAATACTGCCAAAGGAGTGATTTTTCAAGCTTTGCAAGGGCCGGGTTCCCATAGCGGAATATCCAGTCCGTGGCATAAGTATATCTTATCATCCACTTTATGAATCGCCTTGGCAAGTTCTTCTTCAGGGTCATTCTGGCATGATATATATGCTCTCCCTGAGTGTGTATGTCCGCAATGTCATTGGTTGTTCACATATTCTTACAACAATTTCAAAGGTATCTCCAAACTCCCTGCTCCAATCTGGTAACTATAGATTGCAGACCGCTGCTTCGCGCTCCATTTTTTATCCGGTCAAAAAAGAATTTCTTATTTTCCCTCACACTGTCTCACAATATCACTTTGTATATGGCGTACTTCGTTGTAATCCTTTTGAATAGAAAAAGCATATACAACAGCAGGTATACCACCAACATAGTAACAATTTTTCACCCCTAGCGCATAAAAACTCACGAAAGTTCAAAGGATATTCATCCGGAATAATCAAAGTGTCCCCACCCTATTATATAATTCCAGTACAGTTAAAATTATGGTCGTAATTTATAATGCACAAACGGGCAGCAATTCTGCCGCCCGTTCATTATTTGTGTTATTCAGTTATATTTACAATATATTTTTTCTTCTTGCAGAGAACTAACATTTTCGTTTTTGTATAAATTTCTCATAAAAACACTTAATTTCCGCTGACTGCATTTGATGTGCATCTGTCTGTATAGATTGTGAGCACCTCACCTGTAGCCTCATTCCTGCAAATAATATATCCAACTGCATATACATTCTTGCCTATAGAAGATGCTCCAAGTGTAAGTGTATACACATATGTACCTTCTGCTACTGCAATCTTAGACACATTCTTTTTCACATTTGTGCCGTCTACGTCCGTAAGTGTCAGTTTATCACTATATTCCTCCTTAAGAGAACGAACAATTCCGCCCTCCACGAAGGTATATCCTTCCGGCACTGACCAGGTTACATTCATAACCATGGTCTGATTGCCGTTCTCAAGTGTCGTTCTTTCACTTATGGCCATATTTACAAATGGCTGCTGTACGATAACATCATCACCTTCATATTTAGCAGTTAAAGAAGTGTTCTCTGTGATATAGAAGGTATATTCCAGGCTGTCACTTACACGATTATCGCCAATATACCATCCTGAGAAATACTTGCCGTCTTTGCTATTATCCGCTGTCACGGTTACATTGCTTGCGTAAGCGTATGTGGTATCCTGCAATGAGCCATTAATTGTAAGGGTTAAACCTGCCTTAGGCACATATTCCGCACGGATAACAATATCTTCTGTAATCTTGATATTACCTGTCTCATCAGTACTGATTACATTGCCTGAAGCATCACTCCACCTGCTGAATGTATATCCTGTGAACATTCCGTGTGAAGGAAGAGCAACTGTTCCATAACTTGTTGCCCAATCATCATCTGACTGATTCATGGAAACATCCCCTGTCCAGAGAATCTTTCCGTTCATATCTTTAAAGATGACATAATGCTTATTATCAACAGCTTTCTTGTAGCGGGCCTCGAGTTTCAAATCATCTCCCAGATAAAAACTATAGGTTTCAGATTCTGTCAGAATTCTTCCCTCAGAGTCTATCCAGTAAAGGAAGGTGTGGCCTGCATCAGGCTGTGCTATCACAGTAAAATACGTTCCCTCTGTAAAGGTATTATCGGTAAAGCTGTTACTCCAGATGCCGCTCTCAGCGCCATTCTGATAGCGGTATGCCACCGTACCGTTTCCTACCGTAACGGACATCTTTTTACTCTCATTTGCTTCGTATTTTGCCATGTAGTTTAATTCTGCCGCTGTTTCCTCTGTCACAGTCACTTCATAAGTTATATCTGTTGATAATGCAGTGTCGCTTCCCGCTACATACCAGCCAATGAACTTATAACCGCTCACTGCCTTTGCAGTCAATGTAATTGTTTCTCCAACTGCATATTTTCCATCACCGGTTAAGTCACTTAAGTTTGACGGAACACAGGATGTGGTAACTATTGTTTTGATGGTCTTTAAACCATCTTTTGCAGCAGCTAATATCTCATAAGCTGTAGCAAGTTCCTCATCAGTACTTGCATCCGTAAGTACCTCAACCTCTGCAAGAGCAGTCTGCAATGCCTGATAAGAGGCATCTGAATAATCACCCGGCCGGATTGCTTTAACAGATGTAATCAGCGTCTGTAAATGCTTATAGGCATTTAAAACCTCCGGACAGTTGTCACATACGCCATCATCATCATTATCGGCATGACCGGTTGCAGCAAGAACAATATCATCAATATTATATGTTTCGCTTAAGCTTTCATCCTTATAGTAAACGCCATCCTCCCTAGAGCAGGTCCAGTATTCAGGATTTCCGTCTTCTGTACAGGTTGGAGCATTAGCATCATGTTTTAAAATGTCACAATGACCAAGCGGTTCGCCAAATGGGATGGTATCTTCCGTATTAGAACTTACTTCCAAACAAAGGCTGCAATACCTGCTCCACTGTTCCGGAATTGTACATGTTGCATCTGCCGTCTTCTTAGCGCAAGAGTAGCAGTGGTCAGATACAATTGGTTCATTTGTGTTAGAATACATATATCCTGTGTTTTCCTTACAAGCCGCAGTAACTGTTACCTTATAGACATCTGCTCCGTTGAGTACCGGATAATCCTGTCTGTTATCACCTGTAAGCACCTGACCCCAGTTAGAAGCCTCATATACAGTACCATCTATTGTAGTATCCTGTGACAGAAGGAATGCTACCTCGCCCATAGCGAATGAGCTGAAATTCTTTCCTGTAACCACACCTCCAAAATCAAATCTGCCCAGACCAGGTAAACTGCAGACACTATTGTCATAGTAACAATTGCCCACGTAAATAGGAGGATTATTCGAACCATCACCGGCAAAAGCACCCTTGTATTCAGCTTCACCACTTACCGTTGCAACGCAGTAGCAATTCCAAATGTTACCATTCGAATTGTAGCCACATAAGCCGCCCAGATAGCGGTATGAAGAAGTAGTGTTTGAAAGGCTTACTGAACCATTAAAATAGCAGTTTCCGATTTTACCGGTACGATTTTGTCCACATAAACCACCCACATATGTGCCAATGCTACTAACAGTACCTGTAAAATAGCAGTTCAGGATTGTGCCGTCATTATATGCACATAAACCACCTGCCACTCCGCTGCCTGATATATTTGCATTAATCACACCAAGATTCCTGATAAGTCCTGTATTATAACCGAAAACACCCACACAGCTGCCTGTTTCATCAGTTATATTAAGATTACTTATGGTATGTCCGTTTCCTTCAAATTTACCTGAAAATGAATTGTACTGGCCAGTGCTAATCGGAGTGTACGCAACGCCG
>JBJENU010000061.1:0-3405 GCA_051880355.1 Lachnospiraceae bacterium
ATTGTTAAGTATTAAGTTAAGACCTTCTTTCAGGGCAGTATCAAAATTCCTTGTCTGGGATATTTTTGCCTGAAGCTGTCCGATTATTTTATAATATTTTAAGGCTTCTAAATCCATTCCGCTACCTCCATACTGTTTTGATACAATATTAACATATTTCTATAATTTTTTCAATAAAAAGGCTGTAAAAACCATACTAAAGATTTTTACAGCCTTTCAATTTATTTATGCTCTTATTTTACCAGCAAAGATTTACCTGTCATCTCTGCCGGCTGGTCAATTTCCATAAGTTCAAGAAGTGTCGGTGCAATATCAGCAAGGCAGCCGCCCTCTCTCAATGTATACTTCGGGTCCGCATTCACAAGGATAAACGGCACCGGATTAGTTGTATGGGCTGTGAAGCTCTCACCTGTCTCATAATCAATAAGCTGCTCAGCATTGCCGTGGTCAGCACAGATAAAGAGCTGTCCGTCAACCTCCTTAATGAAGTTAACAACTTCACCAACGCACTCGTCAATTACTTCTATAGCCTTAACTGCTGCCTCCATAACGCCTGTATGTCCAACCATATCAGGGTTTGCAAAGTTACATATAATAACATCATACTTGTCACTTGTGATAGCCTTGCAAAGTTCATCACAAACAGTATATGCACTCATTCTCGGCTTCTTATCGTATGTCGGCACATATTTAGGTGAGTCCACAAGAATTCTTGTCTCGCCTTCATTAGGCTCCTCAACACCGCCATTAAAGAAAAATGTAACGTGTGCATACTTCTCTGTCTCGGCAATTCTTGCCTGGGTAAGTCCCTTGGATGCAAGGTACTGTCCAAGTGTATTGTCAAGGCTTACCTTATGGAAAGCGATTGTCTTGTTAGGAATTGTTACATCATATTCTGTAAAGCATACGAACTTAACATCTTTTCTTGCGCCTCTGTTAAATCCTGTAAACTCATCCATGCAGAATGCTCTTGTCATCTCTCTTGCCCTGTCAGGACGGAAGTTAAAGAAAATAACCGAATCCCCGTCATTAACTGTGGCAACCGGCAAACCATTTTCAACAATAACTGTCGGAACAACAAATTCATCGTTAACACCTTCTGCATAAGAAGCAACAATTGCTTCCACAGGATTTACAGCTGTATTGCCTGTACCTGCCGTGATGGCTGTGTATGCCTTTTCAACTCTGTCCCAGTTGTTGTCTCTGTCCATTGCGTAGTAACGTCCTGAAACCGTTGCAACCTTACCAACGCCGATTTCGTTCATTTTCTCCACAAGCTCGGCTACAAAATCCTTACCTGATGTAGGAGCTGTATCACGTCCGTCAAGGAATGCGTGAACATACACCTTATCAATACCGTTTCTCTTAGCCATCTCAAGAATGCCATATACATGTGTATTATGGCTGTGAACACCACCGCTTGAAAGAAGACCAAACAAATGAAGTGCTGAATTGTTAGCTTTGCAATTGTTCATAGCCTCCATAAGACCTTCATTTTCAAAGAAATCCCCATCCTGAATTGATTTGGTAATTCTTGTAAGTTCCTGGTAAACAATCCTGCCGGCACCCATATTAAGATGTCCAACTTCAGAGTTGCCCATCTGTCCGTCAGGAAGACCAACTGCCATTCCGCTTGCATATCCCTTGACAAAAGGATATTCTTTCATCAATTTATCCATAACAGGAGTATTGGCCTGTGCTACTGCATTGCCCTTAACCTCATCATTAAGGCCGTATCCGTCAAGAATCATTAAAACTGTAGGTTTCTTACTCATTTTATCCTCATTTCCGCGCAATTAGGCTTCTTTTTAAAAACACAATTATTATTATATCCAAATTCAAAAGAAAATCAACAAATATTTTAGTCGTTGTCGCTTCTTCCAAGAATTCTTAAAATATCCATAAACAGGTTGGCAATATCAATATATATGTCAAGCGCACAATCCACCGCATTGTCAACAGTTTTAGGGAACTGCTGTGAGCGGTATATGTCATATCCTATATATAAGCTGAATATTCCTGCTGAAATCCAAGCTGTGACAACCTGGTCAACTCTGAAAATTAAAAGAACAAGCTCGCACACCACAAGTCCTATAAGTGCCACAAACAAAAATCTTCCAAGAGTTGCAAAAAATTCAGGCTTTACAACGCTGAGCGTTATCATACATCCTGTAATTATGGCTGTATACACAAATGCCAGAACAACCACTCTTGAATCAATTCCGCCATAGGCCTCTACCGCCGTAGAAATAACAAGTCCCATAGGCACAACCACAAAATTATATCCTATAAAGCTGATTACCGGGTTAGAAGATTTTGATGACATAACAATACCAATTATGCATAAAACCACATAACCTATAATCCACGCAATTGGATTAACGTATTCCAATACATTTCCTACTGTCACACAAAGAATAATATTAATTAATATGCCGTAAAACAAAACTCCACCCATAACAAGGTTATAAGCCCTGTTGCTTATAATTCCCCTCATGCTGAAACTCTGGTTGTAGCCTTCATTAAATCCGTCTCCATAGTTAATGCCCTGGTTCATACGGTCCATTCTTCTCTGTTCGCTAAATCCTGCCATTTTTATATCTCCTTTTTTACTTTTTTAATTCGATTCCATCGGCTTCAAATCTTACTTCAATCCCCCAGATTTCCTTTATACGCGAAATAAATCTGCCCAGTTCCTTTCGCTGTCTGTCATCAAGTCTGTTCCATTCAGAGCCTATATACAAGATCTTCGGCAATACCGTAAGTGCTCTTGCTATTTTTACCCTCAAAAGTTCATACTCGCTTAAATCTGTGCATTTCATTTCACTTACAGAATTAATATACCCAATTCCAAGACTTCTGTCAACTGCCGAATATACAGTGCTCTCATCAATCTCCATAAGTTCAATGGGAATTCTTAAATTGTAGCGTACCGTTTTCTTCATCATCAGTGGGAATGATGAATCTGCCCTGTTTCCAATAAATTCCTTTTCTTCATTAGGTACAATGTCCACATTCCTCTCAAATACTTTCCTGTTAATTATATGCTGGCAGACAATATATATCATTATGCATACAACAAGACTTCCTAAAGCCCATAATTTACCCGTATACTTATTAAGTTCCAAAATATATGAGATAAATCCGGCAAAGGTTCCCACCGCAAACGGTAATATGAATATCTGGGTGTATGTGCGTTTTATTTCACTTTTACTCATACCGCATAAATTCCAGATTCTGAATTCCCAGCTGTATTTCCTGAACCGCAGGAACGACTCTGCAAACATAAACACTACAAATACAATAATAACAGCCAAAGCTTTTATTATCATCGTTATGGTCCAGCGTGTATTATTAGAAGCTACTGAGGAACCTGTATGCCGGTAAGCCACCAGCCTCTCCGTC
>JBJENU010000062.1:0-3389 GCA_051880355.1 Lachnospiraceae bacterium
ATAGAATCTTTGTGTTTTGGTGCAGAATGTGATGATTTGGAGAAATTACAAAAAATCGCTGATTTTTTAAGCCGGTCAGACCCGGATGAATTTAAAAAGCAGATGGCCTGCGGCATAAGCTACGCCAAAAGCATTTCCAACCTTATTGCAGATAATTTAGGTACTGAATATTCCGATATAATCTCACAGCCCAACAATATTCTGGCTGTGGAGTATCTCAAAGCATTAAAGGAATATCCTGATATCACCCCTGTGCTGATTTGGCGCACCGGAGATAATTACAACGATGTTACAATTACCAACAAAACCCTTGCAAGTGCCACGGCAATCAGAAATTTAATAATGGAAAATGATTATGATACCTTATCCGGAACTATTCCTGCTAACTGTCTGTCCTTGATTAGAAATCCAATATTTGCAGATGATTTTACGGGAACTTTTAACGCAGCTATGCACACACTTTTGTGGCAGGATTTTGATTTTACTTCAATTGATGGCATCAGTCCTGACCTGTCCAACAAAATAAAAAAGAATTTCAACGGCAAACAGACCCTAAGCGAATTTGCAATGTCTCTTAAAACAAAAAATTTGTCTTACACTGGAATTTGCAGAAATATTTTTAAAATAATTCTGGGAATCACCCGGTGTCCTGAGCCGTCCTACCTGCGTGTTCTTGGCTTTAACGATACCGGTGCAGAAATTATCAGGAATATAAAAATATGCTCTGACCTTCCTGTCATTACAAAAGTGGCTGATTACAAAGAACTGCTCACAAGCGACATACACGCATCTGATGTGTATAATAGCGTGGTTTTTGAAAAATATAATGTTAAAATTGATGATGATTACAGAATGCAAATTAAAAAAAGCTGTAAATAAACTGTTGGAAAGAACCCTTCCTTTAAGTTTATTTACAGCTTGTTTATTTAATTCTTAAAGCTATGTATAGGCGCAGGAATTCTTCCGCCTCTTGTTACAAATTTGCCACAGTCAAAGGTATTGACAGGCATAATCGGCGCATATCCCAGTAAGCCGCCAAATTCCACTGTCTCGCCAACGCCCTTTCCAATTACAGGAATGATTCTGACAGCTGTTGTTTTCTGATTAACCATACCGATTGCGGCTTCATCTGCAATAATGCCTGAGATGGTTGTTGCTTTTGTATCACCCGGAATTGCAATCATATCAAGGCCAACTGAACATACGCAGGTCATGGCTTCCAGCTTTTCAATGGTAAGTGCACCTGCGATTACGGCATCAATCATGCCCTGGTCTTCACTTACAGGAATAAATGCACCACTTAATCCGCCCACATAAGAACTTGCCATTACGCCGCCTTTTTTAACCTGGTCATTAAGAAGGGCAAGTGCTGCTGTTGTTCCCGGAGCACCGGCTCTCTCCAAGCCGATTTCCTCAAGAATCTCTGCAACTGAGTCACCGACTGCCGGTGTAGGGGCAAGTGACAAATCAATAATACCGAATGGTACGCCAAGCCTCTTTGATGCCTCCTGTGCAACAAGCTGTCCGACTCTGGTAATCTTAAACGCAGTCTTTTTAATTGTCTCACAAAGAACCTCAAAATTCTCACCGCGAACCTGTTCAAGAGCATATTTTACAACGCCGGGACCACTTACGCCAACATTGATAATGGCATCTGCCTCAGATACGCCGTGGAAAGCACCTGCCATAAACGGATTGTCATCAGGTGCATTGCACAAAACTACCAGTTTTGCACAGCCCAGGGAATCTCTTTCCTTAGTTGCCTGCGCTGTCTCCTTGATAATTTCGCCAAGGAGCTTTACTGCATCCATGTTGATACCTGTTTTGGTAGAACCTACATTAATTGAACTACAGATAAGCTCGGTGCTTGCCAGTGCCTCCGGAATTGAGCGGATGAGAAGCTCATCACTTTTTGTCATACCCTTAGAAACAATTGCAGAATAACCGCCAATGAAATTAACGCCAACCTGATGAGCTGCCCTGTCAAGAGTTTTGGCAATTTTTACATAATCAGCACTTGTCTTGCAGGCATTAGCTCCAACCAGCGAAATCGGTGTGATGGAAATTCGCTTGTTAACAATTGGAATACCGAATTCTTTTTCAATTTCCTTGCCTGTTGAAACAAGATTTTTTGCAAGTGTTGTGATTTTATTATAAATATTATCACAGACCTTATCCACGTCATGGTCTGAACAGTCAAGAAGGTTAATGCCCATTGTAATTGTACGGACATCAAGATTTTCCTGCTGAATCATTTTGTTAGTTTCATTGACTTCGTAAATGTTAATCATATATTTTTCCTCTTAATTCTCATAATATGTTGTAGCCCTGTAGCTATATTTCAGCATATCACTCATAAGTCTGCAAAAATATGCATACCCCTGGCCTCTGTTTTTCCTGTCCATATCAATATCCGGGTCAAAAGAATAAGCTTTTCCGCCAAGATTAATATACATCCAGCAGTGCTCCGTGTACTGACCACTTGTATTTACCGTTGTTCCGCTTACCAGGTGGGCATCATACCCTATGGCCCTCATAAGATACATAAAACCTGAAGCAAAATTATAGCAGTTGCCCTTTCTTGCAGCAAGAATATCAATGGCCCAAAGGACCTCCTTAGGAGTTGTCTCAGGGTCAGAATCTGCAAACTTTCCCGGACTCATATGCATATTGCCTGTATAGCTTATGTTGTCAAGAAACCAGTCATAGCAGGCCACAACCTGCTGGTATTTTGACATTCCCGGCTTTGTCACCTCTGCAAGTACCTGCGATGTAAGTGTATCAAGTTCTGCGTATCCGCTTGATTTAGGATTGACCGGCTCTGTATTAAGAAGCTCCGACGGTGCCGTTGCCACAGGTTTGGTAGGTGCCACTGTCTCCAGCTGAATCGGAGCCTTGGTAGATACCTGTGTAGATGCAGCTGTTGAAAGCTCCTGTGTATGAGTTTCTGTTGTAACATCGGTACTTCCACCTGTGTTAGTCTTTGTGGATGAAGCAGTCATATTCTCGCCTGATTCTTCGCCGGCAGTGCCGGTATCACTGGAGCAGGCCACCATTCCAAGTGCCAATATCACACCCACAATCAGCAAAATCATTTTTTTTTGCATATTATTTTACCTCTTTTGCATATCCGTAGCCTTTTACAGCATCATTGCTGATGAAAAAGTAAACATATTTATCTGAATCCATGCTGTATTTATAATTTTTACCGTCAACAGTATATCTGTCCCCGTAAGTTTTAGTCAGTTCTTCAACTGTTGAGCCAACACCTATTCCTGCCAAAGTTTTAATATCTTTGCCTGTAACATAGATATCAGCTATATAATCTCCACCTGCGCCCGGGTATGTTGTAACTGTATATCCGTTATATCCAAACACTTTATCCATGC
>JBJENU010000063.1:0-3344 GCA_051880355.1 Lachnospiraceae bacterium
ACCCGTGTACTGGAGCTTACCAAGCACAGTATTATCAATTATGACGGAAATTATGACTATTATCTTGAGAAGCACGACACCATCGACAGTCTCTATGAAGACAAGGTAAAGCCGGCTGTAGCTGAAACACAGAGTTTATCATCTTCCAGGGAGCAATGGCAGAAATCCAAAGAAGATCAGGCAAGACTTAAGAAAATTAAAAGCCGGATTAAATTATACGAAGAAAAAATTGAAACTACTGAAGAAAAAATTGCTGCCCTTGAGGAGCAGCTGGCAGAGCCTTCCATAGGCTCCGATGCAGGTAAATTAATGGAATTACACCGTGAAATCACTTCTCTTCAGGAAAATCTGGATGAATATTATGCAAAATGGGAAGAATTATCCGCAGAAATCTAATGTTTTTGTTGACTTTTTTTGCAAAATACTGTAAAGTTATAGATACAATATACATCAACCACATAAGGAGGATATTTGTCGCATGAATAAGACAGAATTAGTTGCAGCTATTGCAGCAAGCACAGAGTTGTCTAAGAAGGATTCAGAGGCTGTTGTTAAGGCTTTCACAGAAGTTGTAACAGAGCAGTTGAAGAAGGGTGAGAAGGTTCAGTTAGTTGGTTTCGGTACATTCGAAGTTGCCAAGAGAGCAGCAAGAAACGGTAAGAACCCTCAGACAGGCAAAGCTATCAAGATTCCAGCTTCTAACGCTCCAAAGTTCAAGGCTGGTAAGGCTTTAAAGGATGCCGTTAACGCTCCAAAGAAGGCATCAAAGAAGAAATAAGATTTCTTAATAACTTTGTAACTAAGAGACATATTGCAATGATATGTCTCTTTTAATTTACAATTTATGGCAAAAAAGGAAAGACTATGGAAATTGAAAGAAAGTATTTAATTAAAAATCTCCCTGTAGACTTAACCGGTTACAAATGCAGAATTATTGAGCAGGGATATCTGTCTACCTGTCCTGTGGTTCGTGTAAGAAAGGACAACGACAGCTACTATCTCACTTACAAGGGTGACGGCATGATGTGCAGGGAGGAATATAACCTTCCCCTTAACGCTGACAGTTACTCCCATCTCATAGCCAAGGCAGACGGCAACATCATAACAAAAAAGCGATATGAAATTCCTCTCAATGACCTTACCATTGAACTTGATGTATTTGAAGGAGTTTTTACAGGAACAGTACTGGCAGAGGTTGAATTTCCTGACAAAGAAACAGCAGACAGCTTTGTTCCTCCTGACTGGTTTGGGGAAGATGTTACTTTTTCAGGTGAATACCATAACAGCAACATGAGTAAGAGGGTATTTTAATGAATAACGAATACAAAGCAAAGCTTAAAGATATTGGAAAAATTATAGCCGAATACCTTATAACTCTCTCAAAATGGCTTTTTGCATCTGCCATTATAGGTGCAGTGGCAGGACTTATTGGTTTTGGCTTTGGATGGCTTCTTGAGGAGATAGGTATTTTAAGAGAAGAAATACCATGGCTTCTTTATTTTCTGCCACTTTCAGGCGTTGCCATTATGCTTCTTTACCGGCTGGCCAATGAGCAGCAGAACAAAGGAACCAACCTTGTAATATCAGCAATTCATTCCGACGAGCGTGTTCCGATAAGAATTCTGCCTCTCATATTCTCCGGAACACTACTTTCCCACTTGTGCGGTGCCTCAGTAGGCCGTGAAGGTGCTGCGCTGCAGATGGGTGGTTCCATCGGCAACCAGATAGCAGCTCTTTTAAAAATGGACGCAAAGGATACTAAAATTCTTATTATGGCGGGAATGAGTGCATGTTTTGCAGCTCTTTTCGGAACACCGGTAACAGCCGCCATTTTTTCAATTGAAGTTGTAAGTGTGGGCATTATGCACTATGCCGCACTTGTTCCATGTATTATAAGTTCAATCATTGCATCGGGAATTGCAAGGGCACTTGGACTTGCAGGTGAGCGTTTTATTATAGAAGATTTCAAAATGAATTATGATACTCTTGGTGCCTTTGCATATGGCAAAATAATTATTCTTGGGCTTATATGTGCAGTTGTAAGCATTTTATTCATTACCGTTCTGCATAATACGGAGCACATTCTCAAGGACAGGCTTAAAAATCCTTATATCAGGATTTTTCTGGCAGGTGCCACGGTCATACTTTTTACTGCCATACTGGAAACTGATGATTTTCTTGGTTCAGGCATTTCACTGATTAATTCAAGCTTCCACAACAGCTCGCCATGGTATTATTTTCTGCTTAAAATTGTATTTACTTCACTATGTATCGGAAGTGGTTACAAGGGCGGTGAAATTATTCCTTCCCTCTGCATTGGTGCTACGCTGGGAAGTTGTCTGAGCCTGCTTTTGAATCTTCCTACAGACCTTTGCGCTGCCTGCGGAATGGTAGGCGTTTTTGTAGGCGTGACCAACTGCCCCATAAGCACAATGCTTCTTGCCATTGAAATGTTCGGCATAGGTAATCTTAATTTCTACGCCATAATAATTGCCATCTGTTACCTTCTGTCAGGCTACTACAGCCTGTACAACAGTCAGAAGTTTATGTACTCAAAGACAAGGACTGAATATATTAATAAGACATCATTATAAATAAAAGGAAGGCTGTAAATAAACCATCGTCCGCAGTTTATTTACAGCCTGTATTCCTGCTACTACTTAATTTGGTAATCGACCTTGACCGGTACTGTCACCGAACAGTACTCAGATTTTCCGTCAAGCGATATTGTATAGCTGACGGCTCCTTTTTCATCTTCATATTCCGAATCTGACAAAAGACTCTTCATTACAGCTTCCATAAGCTTTTTGCCCTCATCTGTTTTCATTAGTTCGTCACCTGAAATATATCCGGACCGGCACTCGATTCCTATGTGGGCATATTTTGAAGCATCTGCATTTTCATCAAAAAGCTCCTTGATATATGTACCGATTGTTTCTGCATAAGTTTTGCCTTTGCCGCTTTTTAAAATATTATAGTACTCAGCCTTTATCTTTCCGTCATCAGGAATTGGTATTTCCATGCGGTATCTCCTTCCGTTCTCAGAAAAGGACACTGAAATACTGTCATAATAGTTATAATTGCTAATTAATTCATACCATTCTGCAAAATCCATCGTTGCCACATACTGGCGGATATGCTCATACAGATTATCATATTCCTTGTTTTCTGCATAGCTCACTGTCCTTTGAGTACCTATAAGCTTTGCTGACGGATTAGGCAGATTGAGGTAAAACTGCTTTATATCCTCATTTTCGCCCATACTTGTCGCTATGCAATTAAGGTCCCCATAAGACATATATACATATCTGTAATGAATCCCCGAATTGTCTTTTATTTTTACT